>NZ_JAELUC010000232.1 GCF_016429155.1 Pedobacter sp. ASV12
GGGTTGTGCAGTTGCAGGCTTCCCTCAATGGCATGCAGGTTCAGTTCGAACTGCGCAGCAAAAAAAGGACTCAGCTCTACATGCAATCCTTGTACAAAGCCTCGCCCCTTAACATTGTAATGGGCATCTTGCCAATGATGGTAGAGCAAGGTGCCGGGAAGGCATTCGTAACGTTCTTTTTTATTGGCTTCGAGCATGCTTCCCTGCAAAAGAAAGGTAAAGTAGGGATTTTGATGATAATGCCAATCTACCTTGTCTTTGGTGTACTGGGTATCTGTAATTACCAGTCCAGGCAACTTGATCACCTTGTGGTGTGCACCAAAAAAAGTTCCTGTTTGTAGTTCAAGCATTTTGTTTCTAATTCGTATGGTGTAAAACGTCTTGCGTACAGTGTCTTTATGTTATTAAATGTTATCGCCATGCACTACACCCTTAGATAAATATAGGCTTTGTTGGTTACAAACAGGAACAAGTTTTAGCATGCTGCATTGCCCGATTTATTTGCTGAACAGCATGTTGCGCAAAATGGATAAACTGAATGCGCTATAGGGCCGTTTTTGAGTAATCAACACTGCTACTGTCTCTTATACACAACTGACGCTGCCGACGAACCACGACATGGGTGTGTATAGGGTG
>NZ_JAELUC010000233.1 GCF_016429155.1 Pedobacter sp. ASV12
AGATGTGTATAAGAGACAGCCCGCCGCCTCTTTTAAGGCTACTTCGGCAGATATCGAGTTTTTCGGCTCTGTTTGTAAGGTTTTTTCACATGAGGTTATAGCAAGAGATGCTACAAGCGCCATTGATATGATATGTATTTTTTTCATTTTAATAAAATTAGAAGCCAACATTAATTCCAAACGTAAAGTTTTTAAACTGTGGATATTGACCAAAGTCGCCACTCGCATTTACAAACTCAGGGTCAACTCCTTGGTATTTGGTAATGGTCCAAAGGTTAATTCCTTGTGCGTACACTTTAACCGAACGCAATTTTACCGCACTTAGCCAAGATTTCGGCAAGTCATACCCTACGCTCACAGATTTTAGCCTGATGTAAGATCCATCTTCGTAAAAACGATCAGAAATCGCATAAGACGAACTGTGGTTAATACCACTGATGTTCAATACGGTACCACCAAAAAACGGTTTTGGAATACCAGTAAATTGACCAGGGGTTGTCCAACGTTGTAAGTTTGAAGCGTATTGATTTCTGTCAACTGTAGAACCCGATCTTTCGAAGAAAGTTTTATCC
>NZ_JAELUC010000234.1 GCF_016429155.1 Pedobacter sp. ASV12
CCCCCTCTTCCCCCCCCCCCCCCCCCCCCCACACCTCCCCATGTCGTGGTTCGTCGGCAGCGTCAGATGTGTATAAGAGACAGGGCTAGTATTCCGTTTTTTGTAATGGCAAGGTTTATCGAGTTGCCATTAGATAAAATCAATCTGGCATTATTCCCCCCAGGAGGAATGCTGTTTTCTTTTTTGTTTACAACAAATAAGCCTTTGTTAGGGGTAAGGCGGGCATTTTTTTCCACAAGAAGCGCCACTGTAAAGATTATGATAAGCACTGCCGCAACTATGCCTACATACCGAAAGTAATTGATCTTATGCTTCGGCTCGATCTCAGCCATAATATGGTTAAGTAGCTCCTGTCTATTAGTTTCTAATTCATGGTCGCTGATCTCTGAATCGATGGCTTTTTGGACATAATCCAAATACCAGCTTTCTACCAAAGCCTTTTCTTCTTCGGATACATCGCCTTGAGCGTATCTGCTTAATAAATCTGCTGCGTTTTTTTTTGACAAAGCTTAAAAAGGGACAATAAGCCCATAATATGCAATATGCGATTAAAAAGGTTGGAGGGAAAAGATGAATAAGAAAAAAAACAAAAAATGCATATTGACAACTAACAACAAAAAAAGAATTATCTAA
>NZ_JAELUC010000235.1 GCF_016429155.1 Pedobacter sp. ASV12
GAGAATATTGATATTAGTAAGGTAACTTTATTGGAGGATTCTATTCCGCGCAAAGGTTTTACCCTTACCAAAGACAGTACCGATATATTAAGCTATAATGTGGGCTATAAATGGCAGAAGAAGGAAGAATACATATTGGTATTTGCCGAGGGCGCCATTACAGGTATTTTCAATACCAAAAACAAGGAGATAAGAAAGAGTTTTAAGCTTGGCAGCGCTGATGATTATGGCACTTTAACCTTAAAGGTAGAAGTTCCAGACACCTCAAAAAACTATATATTACAGCTGGTTAACGAGAAAAAAGACCAGGTAGTGTATAGCGAAAGCCTGCACCAGAACAAGACCGTTATTTTCAGCAAATACAGACAAGGCATTTATTACATCAGGGTAGTTTACGACACCAACAAAAATGGCATTTGGGACACCGGAAATGTATCGAAGGGCCTGCAACCAGAAAAAATTTGGTACGAACCCCAAGAACTTTCCATTAAAGCCAACTGGGACCGCAATGCCGTAGTAACCATTCCTAAAGAATAAATTGGTTACCTGAACCAGTCTGAATACATGATATAATTATCTGGTAATTTCTTTAATAAAGCCTTTTGCTCATCGGTAAGAGGCTTTATCTTTT
>NZ_JAELUC010000236.1 GCF_016429155.1 Pedobacter sp. ASV12
TACCTTAACAGGGTTAGGATATGAAGATGTACCCCTGGCTTTTTCATCCACCCATTTTTTTCGGTCGGCAAAAACCTGACGGATTAGCTCCTTATTTGCCTCTGTCGGTGCGCCCACGTAATTGTGGTCAATTTCGGTAAACATTACCCTTGTATTCAACAGCTCATTTTCAAGGCTTGTAAGTTTTGGGTCATTGTCTACAGGGGGCAGGTTCATGTGGATGAGCGAAAAGTTATTGTTGTTAAATTGTCCGGTATAGTTTAGTCCCTTGATCAGCGGAGAACATAAAATAAGATAACTGTTTTTTTTGGTTTCAAAATTGTTTTCCAGCCACTTCCACTGTTTTCCCAGATTAGCCTTTTTTTCATATTCGGCAATAATGCCCTCGTAATACGGCTTGTGATCAGCATAAAATTTCCTAAATCTGGTTTTTTTTGCAAAGGCCTCGATCTCCGCCTTGTAGGTGGTAATCGGATTTTTATCGATCTTTAGGCTTGCAGAGACGGTGTTAGCCGGAAATAAAAAAACCTCGCTCTCAACCAGTTTATTGCCCTTAAACGACGAGGTAGATAAAGTTTTTGTTGGGAAATTAATGACGCTATCCAAGCTGAGCACTGGAAGAGCCT
>NZ_JAELUC010000237.1 GCF_016429155.1 Pedobacter sp. ASV12
AGTACTGTCTCGTTGGGCTCGGAGATGTGTATAAGAGACAGGGTTCGGTATTTGGAATACGATTAGCCATGGCCTCCTTTTTAGCGATGGCTGTCCTTTCCTTCGCTTCAGCCCTTTGCTTGCGTTCCCTGCCGTTCCAATCTATTTTTTCAAGGGCAAACATCCTATCGGCAATACTGTTAAGTACAACCGTAGGCACACCTGAACTATTTTGATTGGTTAAAACCACAATACCTAATTTATCGGTAGGAAAAAACGACACACTGGCCGAAAAACCGTTGATATTGCCACCATGTTCCACCAGATAATGGCCACGATAAGAACTGATCATCCAACCAAGGCCATAAGTAGAGAGGTAGATGTCTTTATCCGCTTTGGGCAAGCCATCGTCCATTACCATTTGGGAACTGGAAGCCTCACGCACATAGGAGCTTGGCAAAATCTCTTTGCCCTTATAATAGCCACCACTTATCCAAACCTTTAACCAATTGGCCATATCGTCAACATTACTATTTATACTGCCAGCGGGACCCATTCCGTCGATATTATAGTAATCGATTTTCTCTATCTC
>NZ_JAELUC010000238.1 GCF_016429155.1 Pedobacter sp. ASV12
ATCTTATTGTCTTGTTTAGAAAAAATCACTTCCAAGCCGTTTTGAACAAGTCTTGACGAATATTTTTTCATGTTGATTATGATTTCTGGGATTACTATATAGAGTACGCTTTCGTGCATCTCTATTTCATTAATTCCAGAGAAACCTTCACAGGCAACAGCAGCAAAAGGAATAGGATCATTACCCAAATCTCCACTTTCAAAAATATAGCGGATCATATCAAGGATCTCGGAAACCGGCACTGGCCTAACACCAAGATTATCGTCATTGCCACTTTCTATATTCTCCTTAAATTTAATCTGTGCCTTGATTGCTCTTTTGATGATGTTAAAAAGCACTTTATTTCTTTCGATATCCTCCGTTTTCTTTGAAGTGAGCACCTGATTAAACAACCTATGCTGGGCTTCGAGATAACGGTTAATTCCATGCTCTAACTTTTTCTGATACAGTTCTTTCTTTTTATTCTCTAAGATTTCAATGAAGGCGTCATTATCAAACTGCTTTTGAAGATAGGCCAACAAGTCTTCCTTAATGAGCAAAAGCAACCTAATCTTTTCAATATTCATAAAGTTTAAGTAGTTCTCAAATGTCTGTCTCTTATACACATCTCCGAGCCCACGAGACA
>NZ_JAELUC010000239.1 GCF_016429155.1 Pedobacter sp. ASV12
GTCGTGGTTCGTCGGCAGCGTCAGATGTGTATAAGAGACAGGCGTTGGCAACTCCTGTTATGAACAGTGCAATTGCAAGTAAAGCTAACTTTTTCATATCTAAATCATTTATTTGTGGATGGCATATTGGAATAAATGTGCCAAAGCCAGGATTTGAAATGTTAAATAATGGCCGAGCATTGATCCAGACTAGCTGGAAGCCCATCATTGAATGTTTAAACAACTATTTGGAATGTTTAGGCCAAGCTGCGATAAGGCGTTAAAGTGTATCAAATTTAATACAATTGGTCCGGTAAGGCGTCAAGTTGGGCTAATTTTTTGGTGGGGCTCGATTAAATTCAGCATCTTTAATGCGCAAATTATTCACGATAAGGAAAAGCAGCATACACAAATGAAAAGATCTCTTTTATATACCCTTGGCCTTGTGGCAAGCTTAGGCACCCTAAGCACGCAGGCGCAACAAATACAGCCATCTTACCTCGAATTGTTGAAACAACAGCCTAAATGGGTCGATTCGGTATTCAACAGGATGAGCAA
>NZ_JAELUC010000023.1 GCF_016429155.1 Pedobacter sp. ASV12
CCCCCCCCCTCCCCCCCCCCCCCCCCCCCCCCCCTCACTCCCCATGTCGTGGTTCGTCGGCAGCGACAGATGTGTATAAGAGACAGGCACCATATCCCAGTGAAAGACCTTGTCGACCTTACTTTTGATAGCGACGATAAAGTTTCGTTCAGGGCGGCTTGGATATTGGAAAATGTTTACGTTAGCCGGCCGGCAGATTTTTTACCCGCGGCAGCCTATTTTTTAAACCGTTTTGCCACGCAGGATAATCTTTCTTGCAGGAGGCATTATGGCAAGATACTGGCCCTCATGACCAAGAGAAATGCACCTCAAGCCATTAAAGAGGTACTAGCACAACATCCTTTGGATGCTTTGGTCGAAACTTCGTTTGCCTGGCTTATCGACGAGGAAGTTCCGGTTGCCATCAAATCGCATATGTTAAATATTCTGGCCAATTTAAGCGCCAGGCAAGATTGGATCAGGGACGAATTGCTCCAAACGATGGATTGCCTGGTGAATAAAGAAAGCATTGCCTTTTTTGCCAAAGCAAAACAGATCAGGAAACAGTTAAAGGTGAAGCCTGGCGCCTATAGCAGATAGGTCATTATTCGGTAGCCGGTTTGCGGGTTTGGTTGAACAATTAACAATACAAAGATAAATCGCAGTTTCGAAATGCCTATTTTTGGACCCATGAACAATACATACGAAATTCTATCAAAAGTTATCAAAAATAGACGGAGCATTTTTCCGGCAAGCTATACCAATAAAGAAATCCCAACCGAAGTAATCGAGCAGATTTTGGAAAGCGCCAATTATGCACCGACCCATAAATTGACCCAGCCTTGGCGTTTTACTGTAATCAGAAAAGAAGGAAAGGCCAAATTGGGCGAAACCTTGGGCCAGCTTTATCAGGCGGGTGTTCCGGCAGAGAAGTTTTTACAGAAAAAATTCGACAGTTTCGGCGAAAAAACCTCGCAGGCCTCTTGTATCCTGGCCATCAATATCCAGTTTAGCCCAGATAAATTGCCCGCTTGGGAAGAAATAGCCGCCACAGCTTGTGCCGTACAAAATATTGCCTTAACTGCCGAAGCCCTAAATGTAGGCGCTTACTGGAGTTCGCCACCATTGATCGAGCATTTGGACGAGTTTTTGGGATTAGCACCAAACGAAAAATGCTATGGCCTGTTTTACATGGGCTACCACAACGAAGAAGTACGCGAGGCCAACAGAACGCCAATGGCCGAAAAAGTAACCTGGATCGAAGGCTAGGGAGTTGGTTAGTCCGTGGTCAATAGTGCTATTGGAGTTAGTGCTAAGGCGATTGCGAATGAGCACTATTCGGGCTAACCAAACATTTTAACTTTCCGGTCTTTCAACTTTTCAACCTTCTAACTTTACAACTTAATCTGGACATGAATATCAAAACCTCATTATATCAACTGTGTTTAGCTTTTGTAGAAAAACGTATTGAAACAGCCAAAACCGCCTTGCAACAGGCAAGAGAGGCCAGCAACGACGACACCAAGAGCAGTGCCGGCGATAAGTTCGAAACCAGTAGGGAAATGGCGCAACAGGATATCGAGCGCAACATGCGCCTGCTGAGCGATGCAGAGGAGCAACTGAAAGGTTTGGAACTGATGAAGGAGCTGGCACCAACAATGCAGGTAAGAAACGGCAGTTTGGTCTTCACCGACCAAGGCAATTTTTACTTGAGCATCAGTGCCGGACAATTACAACTTGATCAAACGGCTTATTTTGCCATTTCGGTAGCCTCGCCCATTGGCAAATTGTTTTTAGGCAAACAAAAAGGGGATATGGTCGATTTTAACGGAAAGCAATATAAAATCAGCGAAGTACTCTAACAAAAAAGCCGGCTAATCGCCGGCTTTTTTGTTAGAAACTATTCTTAATGCTGTTGCTTAATGTTTTAGGGCTCCAATAGCCACTGGCAATAATCCTTCTGATGGTGAATAATGGATCTTTCTCGTCGCGTTTGGTAGCTAACTGAAAAGCCATTCTGAAACCACGCTTTTTAAGCTCCGGAATGCCTTCTGCGTTCCACAAGCCAAATGGATAGGCAAACTCCGTCATTTTCTTGCCGGTAATCTCCTCCAGTTTTTTAGTAGGCTTGTCTAGCTGTTCTTCCCAGTCTTTGCCCGCATATTTTTTAAAGTTCTTGTGGTCATAGGTATGGCTTCCGATCACGTTGCCTTCTGCTGCCAATTGCTTAATCTGGTCGGCGCTCATGTAATCAACAAATTTTCCCTTTTTGCCAATAGAAACGGTCATGATAAAATAAACTGCCTTGTAGCCGTATTTCTGCAAGGTTGGACGAACAACCGTAAATTGGTCGAGGTCGGTATCGTCAAAAGTAAGCATGATGGGCTTGCTAGGCAGGGGTGCGCCAGTATTGAGGTAGGCGTAAAGTTGGTCTGGCAAAATGGTATGGTAACCGCTGTCGGCCAGCATTTTGATCTGGTCTTTAAAGTTTTGGATTTCTACAATATAGTCTTTGCCTACTTTTCCATCGGTTGGCTTCCAGTTACGAACCTGGTGGTAACACAAAATAGGCACTTGTTTACGTGCCAAGATGGTTTTAGCATCGGCTACTTTGATGTTGCCACTTGCTGTTTGAGGTGTAGTAGCTGCAGCAGGGCTTGTTGCCTGTGCATTTGCGGTACTATCGCCTCCAGCCTGGGTAGCGCTTGGTTGCGATTTGGATTGGCAGCCTAGGACTAAAATCAGCGAAGCGGCCAAAAGTGATAAGAAAGTTTTTCTCATGGTTAATATTTATGTTACAAAACTATGAAAACAAGGGGGATTTGAAGGCAAAATTTTTCGGGTGTGGATAAAAATAGATGATTGGTAGCAGAAAAATAGGCGAATCCCAATTTTCCTATCTTTTTTACAATTAAAACTATGGCCAACAGTACATTTTAAATAAATTAGGCGCTTCAATTTATCAATCAACTATGTAATGAAAAAACTTTACTTCTTTTTGTTTTTTGTTTCCTTGTTTGGCGTACAGGCTTTTGCACAAACCAAAACCATATCGCTAACAGAAACTACTCCAGCTCCTGAACGAGCAAACTATCAAGCCGCTGCCCGTTTCTCGCCAAATAAGTTGAGAAAAATTATTTACTCGACAGCGGTAGATCCACATTGGCTCAAGTTGAGCAACCGTTTTTGGTATCAGTATGAAACGCCAAACGGCAAGCAATGGTATATTGTTGAACCAGCGGCCAGAAGCAAAAAAATGCTGTTCGACCCGGCCAAAATGGCCGCACAGATTACCATGATTATCCGCGATCCTTTTGATGCGCAGCACTTGCCTATCGAAAACCTCAAGTTTGCCAAAGACGAAAAAAGCATCACTTTCGAAGTGAGAAGCACTACCGATGAGGTAAAACCCGACAGAAAAGACAAAAAAGCAGCCGATTCGATACAAAAGAAAATCTATTCTTTCAACTACGAACTGGCCAGTCAAAAACTGACCGAAATCCCAAACTTCCAAAAGCCTAAGGCCAAGCCGTCATGGGGTTCGGTAGCACCCGATTCTTCGGCCATTATTTTCTCGCGCAACTATAACCTGTATTGGATGGATAAAGAGAACTACAAAAAAGCGGTTAAGAACGAAGAAGACAGCACTATTGTAGAGCACCAATTGACCAAAGATGGTGTGAAGTTCTATTCGTACGGTAGCGACGGCGATGGCGAAAACAACGAAGAAAACATCAAAAACAACAAGAAAAGACGTGGAGCTTATGTATTGTGGTCGCCAGATTCTAAATATTTTGTGCTCGACAGAACCGATTCGCGTCAGGTTAAAGACCTTTGGGTAATCAACAGCGTTTCGGCTGGTCGCCCAACCTTAGAAACTTACAAATACCAGATGCCAGGCGAGAAAGAAGCGCCGATTGACGAGTTTGTATTGTTCGATTTTGCAAAGAAAACCTACAAAACCATCAATACTACCGCCTTTAAAGACCAAAGCATTTCGGCTTGGGGCAAAGAATCGCTAAACAAAGACCGCGACAATGAGTTCCGTCCGTCTATTTGGCTAGGCGATAACAGCAAGTTTTATTTTGCCCGTACCAGCAGGGATTTGAAACGCATCGATATCTGTACCATTGATATCAATACCGGTAAGGTAACTACCCTCATCGAAGAGCGTTTTAATACTTATGTAGAGGTACAACGCCCAGGATTAATTGATGGAGGCAAAGAAATTATCCACTGGAGCGAACGCGACGGCTGGGGGCATTTCTACCTGTTTGATGGCAATGGTAAATTGAAAAATCAAATTACTTCGGGATCTTTCCACTGCGAAGGCATCGTTAACATCGACCAGAAAAACCGCGTGCTTTATTTTACGGCCAATGGTCGCGAAGCGAAGGAAGACCCTTATTACCTGCACCTGTACCGCATCAATTTTGATGGTACAGGAATGAAATTGCTGAACAGCGGCGATTTTGACCATCAAGTAAACATGAACGACGAGAACAAATTCCTAGTAGATAATTTCTCGCGTGTCAATACCGTTCCTAAATCTGTTTTGCTGGATAACGAAGGCAATAAGGTGATGGACTTGGAAACTGCCGACCTATCTTTGCTGATGGCTACCGGCTACAAGTTTCCTGAACCTTTCAAGGTGAAAGCCGACGATGGCATTACCGATTTGTATGGCGTCATGTACAAGCCTTTCAATTTCGATCCAAACAAGAAATACCCGATTATCGAGTACGTTTATCCGGGCCCTCAAACCGAGGCGGTAAACAAATCGTTTGGCCGTGCCATGGACCGTGTTGACCGTTTGGCGCAACTGGGCTACATTGTCATTACCGTGGGTAACCGTGGTGGCAATCCGGCGCGTTCTAAATGGTACCATACTTATGGCTATGGCAACCTGCGCGATTATGGTTTGGCCGATAAAAAAGCAGCTATTGAGCAACTGGCCGATAAATATTCGTTCATCGATGCTAACAGGGTAGGTATTACCGGTCACTCGGGGGGTGGTTTCATGTCAACCGCGGCCATGTTGGTTTATCCAGATTTCTTTAAGGTAGCTGTATCTGCGGCGGGTAACCATGACAATAGCATCTACAACCGCTGGTGGAGCGAAAAGCACCATGGCGTAAAAGAGATCGTGTCGGCCAAAGGCGATACCACTTTCAAATATTCGATCGACAAAAATCCTGACCTGGCTAAAAACCTGAAAGGCCATTTATTGCTCATGCATGGCGATATCGACAACAACGTACATCCAGCCAACTCTATCCGTGTAGCCAATGCCTTGATCAGGGCTGGCAAAAGGTTCGACTTTATGATTGTTCCGGGGCAGCGCCACGGTTTTGGCGACATGACCGAATACATGTTCTGGCGCTTGGCCGATTATTTTAACAATTACCTGCTCAACGATTTTTCGCAGTCTGTAAACGTAAACATTACCGAAATGGACAGGGAAATAGAACGCAAGCAATAACATCAGCAACAAATAAGCCTCGAAAATTCGAGGCTTATTTGTTTTAAAACCTTATTTTAGGTATTCCTAAACCCGCTAAACAAATGAAAAAACAATTACTCGTACTGTCGGTGGGCATGCTAGCTTTAGCCTCCTGCCAATCGTCAGGTCAAAAATCGGCAGGCGTAGAAGCCGATTCCGCATCGCTAAAAGCCATTAACGATTCTGCCTTCGCCAAACACATCGCCGTGCTGGCTTCCGACGATTTTGAAGGGCGCAAGCCATTTACCGCCGGAGAAACCAAAACCATCAATTACCTGAAAGGTGAATTCGAAAAACTGGGCCTGAAACCGGGCAATGGCAACAGCTATTTTCAGCAGGTGCCGATGGTTGATATCAAATCGACCCCAGCCGGAGCCATGGCCATTAAAGGAGCTACAGGAAGCCTGAGCCTTAAATACCTCGACGATTTTGTGGCCGCCACCCGCCATGTAACCAATCAGGTGAAAGTTGAGAACTCCGAGATGGTTTTTGCCGGCTATGGCATTGTGGCACCAGAGTACAAATGGAACGACTACGAAGGCCTGGATGTGAAGGGCAAAACCGTTGTGGTATTGGTAAACGATCCGGGTTTTTCAGACTCGACTTTGTTTAAGGGCAAAACCATGACTTATTACGGCCGTTGGACTTACAAGTTTGAAGAGGCGGCCCGTCAAGGCGCTACTGGGATCATCATCATCCACGACACGGCACCGGCAAGCTATCCTTGGAGCGTAGTGAGAAGCGGCTGGTCTAAATCGAAACTGTATTTGGACTCCAAAGACAATAACCGTTCGAGGGCTTTAATGGAAGGCTGGATTACCCAAGAGGTAGCCAAGGACCTGTTTAAAATGGCCGGCAAATCGGAAGATTTGATGAAACAGGCTGGGAAACCTGGCTTTAAACCGGTTGATTTGGGGCTCAAAGTGTCGCTAACCATTAACAATGCCATCAAAAAATCGGTTTCCAACAATGTGGTGGCAGTTTTGCCGGGCACCAAAAGAGCCAACGAATACTTGATCTATTCGGGCCATTGGGATCACCTGGGCAAGGGCGAAGCCATTAACGGCGATTCGATTTATAACGGCGCGGTTGACAATGCCACCGGAACAGCGGCTTTGCTGCTCTTGGCCGATGCCTTTAAAAAAGCCAAGCACCAGCCTGAGCGTTCTATTTTATTTATTGCCTTAACAGGCGAGGAACAGGGCTTGCTGGGTTCAGAGTATTATGCTTCGCATCCTTTGGTTCCAGTAAACAAAACGGTTGCCGATATCAACATCGATGCCATGGAGGCTTCGGGGATGACCAAAGATATTGTTGTAGTGGGCTATGGCCAGTCAGAATTGGAAGATTACTTGGCCGAAGCAGCCAAAAAGCAGGAGCGTGTAGTAGCCAAAGATCCTAATCCTTCAGCAGGCTCGTATTTCAGGTCAGACCACTTCAATTTTGCCAAAGTGGGTATTCCGGCATTGTATACCGGCAATGGCATTAACAATGTAAAGCACGGTGAAGCTTGGGGCAAGGCCCAGCAAGAAGATTATACCAAAAACCGTTACCATGCGCCTGCAGATAATTTTGAACCAGCTAAATGGGATTTTTCGGGTATGGTGGCCGATTTGAGATTGTTATTTGAGGTGGGCTATCGCCTCAGCAACGAAAGTACCTTTCCGGGATGGAAAGAAGGCTCTGAATTTAAGGCCATTAGGGCCAAGAGCATGAAATAGAAATTACGGAAGTATATGATTAACCCCTCGTTTATTGCTAAACTGAGGGGTTTTTTATACAGAGTAATCAAAAATGAAAATTAAAACCGATGCTCGGATTGAATGAGTCGGTTGCAAAAGAGAACGTTTCGGTAGTTGGGATGCTCAACCCGTTTGATACGTCTTTAGGTTTTGTTTTGCGGTAGCTGGCCAATGGGAAGCTAAATTCGATAGCCCATTTTTTGGATGGAAAAAAGGCAAAGCCTGGTGATAGGGCCGCACCATAAGAAGTTAGTTTGTAATTGTCTTCCGAGCTGGAATTTATCGGCGCGCTATAAACAGAACGGTTAATCGCTTTGCCAAAACCAACGCCAAGGTTAAACTCGCCAAAAAATTTAAATTTATCAGCCACATCAACATATTTTCTTACAAAAGGTTCGATACTGAAGACATGTTGCTTACCCGTTTGCGTAGCCAAAATAATAGCAGAAGAAGCGGTATTTACTGTATTAACCGTCGATTTGCTATGAACATAGCCAGCTCCGAGACCAATGGTCAGGTTATCGGCTACAAAATAGCCGAAACGCGGCATGATGTTAAAAGCCTCTGCTTTTTGTTCGGTGCTAAAAGTTGGACTAGTGGAAACGATTTGGTTGTTTTTATTGGAAGTAAATCCAATTGAACCATTGATAAAGCTTTTTCCTTTTTCTGTTTGCGCGTTTGCGCCACAGGCCATAAGGCATAGCGCGGCCAGGATGAATAATTGAGGTTTCATTTGTGTGTTTTTGTGTTAACCAAGTTTAGGCATAAAAAACGAAAAACAACTATAGATGTAGTTGTTTAATCTTTAACTGCTTGTAAGTCAGGTTAAAAATTTTCAACATGGCTTTAGCATTTATCCACTAAGCTATAATGCGATACGATTTGGCCAAAGGTTATTTGACCGTGATTTTAATGGCCTTAAAGCCAAAATTCCCTTCGGTATCGGTGCCTTCCAGCCATGCGGTATAAGTGCCTTTGCGGTCGCTGGCAAAAAAGTGGGCGTTGGCTTCGCCGTTTTTATTGGTTACCAGGTTTGGCATCCAATACAAGGTAGACCGGAGGTCGGGGGTATGGGTAGCTTTGTTGGCTGCAGTATATTTCGGACTATAGAAAATCTT
The DNA here is from genome assembly GCF_016429155.1 of Pedobacter sp. ASV12. Lineage (GTDB taxonomy): Bacteria > Bacteroidota > Bacteroidia > Sphingobacteriales > Sphingobacteriaceae > Pedobacter. The sequence continues at coordinate 8,343 of NZ_JAELUC010000023.1, forward strand.
GTTGTCGCCATAGGGCAGAGGCTTATAGATATACATGTTGGCGGCTTTTTTGAGAAAGGGACCTGAGCCGGTTTTGGTGGTTATTTCTATAAAGGCATATTCCGTTTCATCCATCGGATTTAAAAACTCCATGCGGTATCGACCTGCGTTTCGGGCATGCTTCATAATCTCTATGCCTTGCACATCTTCGGCTGTATAATAGTCGAGGTAGTATTTGAGGTGTTGGTAATGTGCATCGGTAATGGGCCAATCAGAGGGCGAGTAGAAAAAATCTACATCAACCCCATCGATAACCAGTTTTACAAGGGCAAAGTTTACCATAAATTCTTTAATGTTGGTTTTGCGCCTGTAACCCATCCTAAAGCCTTTTACATTCTCTTCCAATACATTGAGTAGCGATTTTTTATTCAGTTTCTCCAAATCGGCTTCAGACAAGGTTTGGTCTGCCTCGCCTGGTCCATTCAGGTTTTTGGAGCTTTTGACTACTTTTTTGCCAGTTATTTTAACCTCGCGCAAGCCAATGCCGCCACCACGGTAGGTAGAGGCCTGTCTTTGGCTCGTCACCATTTGCTTGGTTACGCTATCCGTGGCTTCTGACATTGTTGCAAGGGGTACGATTGGAGCTGCAACGGTAATGGGCGGTCGTTTAAATTCGTTCATTTCTATGCCTAAAGTACCCCGGTTGCCTTTGGCATTGAGCGCCTGGATCAAAAAAGACAGGCTATCCATCGCCGGAAAATTCCTGAACACAAATTCTCCCTTGTCGTTGGTTACCGTGTCCATAATCATAAAGCCTTTGCGGGTGCTCAGCAGGGTGATCTTTCCTTTGGCAATGGGCTTATTGGTAATGTTGGTGACTTTGCCGCTTACCGTAAATTCGCTTTCGGCCTTAAATGTTGGCTTTTTGTTCAGGTCCCACTGGTAACTCACCCAGCCTTGGGTAAGCATCAACGCATCGAGTTCTTCCTGCTGCTGCGGGTTTGATACATTGAAGTAATGGCCTGGATTTTCGATTTCGCCTTTCAGGTCGGAGCTCAGCAGCAGGTAATTTAAGATATTCTGGTCGTTTAAGCTGTCTTTTTTTACCTGCCCGTCGTCAGTAACAGCTAAAGAAAAAGAACCTGCAATGGGCTTGCCACTTTGGTCGGTTATTTGAAGGTGGATTGGGATGCTGTCTCTCACCGCAAAACTTTGATTGGCTGTGGTCATTTGTACCTTAAGCTCATCGTGGTGATTGATGAAGAAATTGCGTTCGTTCAGCGTTTGCTGCTGTTCGTTTTGCACCAAAATCTGGCAAACCCCAGTAGGGAAGATGTTTTTGGGCACCCGAACAATTTTGTAGTTAGAATTGGGTTTGATTTTAGCCAGGAAACACAATACGCCTCTCGATTGGCCTAAAATGGTAAGTTCTTGGTTGGGCAGGTCTGAAAGAATAGAAATACTGATCGAATCGCTATTCAGGTTGTTGTTTAACCTGAGCGTAATGCCATTGGGCTGTGTTTTAGGCAAGGGCTGGTTGCCGTTGCCAATGGCCGATCTGTAATTGGCCACATAAGTTTCGCCGGCTTTGGGCGTAAAATCAAAATAGCCCATCCCCATGCTGTTCGATTCGAATGAGGCCACCTTTTGTTGCTTGGAATCTACAATGTCGCCCTCTACAGTTGTGCCCTTGCCATTAATGTTGAGCGCCTTAAAGGCCAGCTTTTGTTGACGCTCGGCAATCCAAGTGCCACCTTCGGGCAAAAACTGCAGGTCGATTAGCGGTTTTTTGTTGCTGTTTGTGGCATTGCTCCTTACATTTTGCGCTTTTGCCGTTGCCGTGCTCGGACTGGCTGGTTGGGGCTCGGCGATATCCAAAATCTGGATTTCCTTTTTAAACAGAAAAGTGTCGCCAAAATTCTGCATCCAGTTGGTGTAGGCTCTAAAGGTGTAGATGCCGGGTTCGTATTTGTTGGGGTTGACGGCAAAACCAGCCCAGGTTAAGCCATATTGCGTAGGCAGGCTCACGGTTTGGATCACCTGTCCTTTTTTATCGATGATGTCTGCATAAATCAAGGCGCTGGTTGTAGAATAATTAAGCAGACTGGCATTGATCAGGTAACCTTTAAACCAGATGGTATCGCCCATGGCATAAACCGGCTTGTCAAGCTGCATGTACAATTTTTCTCTGGGTACTGATTTGCGCACGCTGTCGTACTGTACCATTTCCTTGTATTTGGCTTGTTGGGCCTGGCCCGATAAACTGATCAAGAACAAGATAAAAGATAGGAGAAAACGGCTATGTTTGGTCATGGACTAGCAGGCTAGGTATGAAGCTAAAATACAAAATCGTTTATGATTTTTTGATGAAGACCACAAATGGCTGCAAAACCTGGTAATGCCGTTGGTGAAGAATACCAACGACAGCGACCGGATTTTTGGCTTGAACTGAATAATACCAACCAAAGCGTGCGGGTTGCCCGGCAACTTAGCAAAGTCGCTGGCGGAGAAGACCAACGATGGCTTTAAACCCCAAGAGAATGCCTTTGCTGGTGTTCTTGATAAGCAAGTTGAGCAAAACTATTGCGAAGCAGACCTGTGAAATTTTTAAAATTTCGAAAGTTCAGCCCATGAAAAAGCCCTTCGCGAGATTTTTCCCGAAGGGCTTGATTTTAAAATATGTGGAGGCTTTTAGCTCGCTTTTTCGTTTAAGAAAACAAACTTATGGTCGAACATGTCGAGTTTGATTTTGCTTTCCTTGTCAACCGTTCCAGCCAAAATAGATTTAGACAATTCGTTTAATATCCTTTTTTGGATGACACGTTTTAACGGTCTGGCGCCAAATTGAGGGTCGTAGCCCAACTCCGCCAACCAATCGAGGGCTTCTTCGCTGGCCTCGAGGGTAATACCCATTTCGGCCAAGGTTTTTTGCACCTGTTTGAACTGTAGAGCCACAATATCCCTGATTTCGGTTCTGTTGAGTGGCGTAAACATGATCAGCTCGTCGATACGGTTCAAAAACTCCGGACGGATGGTTTGCTTCAAAAGCTCAAACAATTCACTTTTGGTTTTGGCAATCACCTCATCACGGTTTTCATCATTAAGGTTCTTAAAATTATCCTGGATCAGGTGCGAACCAATATTTGAAGTCATGATGATAATGGTATTCTTGAAGTTTACCACACGGCCTTTGTTGTCGGTTAAACGACCATCGTCAAGTACCTGCAACAAGATGTTGAATACATCTGGATGCGCTTTTTCAATCTCATCGAGCAATACCACCGAATAAGGTTTGCGCCTTACTGCTTCGGTTAGCTGTCCACCTTCATCGTAGCCTACATAGCCCGGAGGCGCTCCGATCAATCGCGAAACCGCATGTCTTTCCTGATACTCGCTCATGTCTATCCTGGTCATGGCATTTTCGTCGTTGAACAGGAACTCGGCCAAGGCTTTGGCCAACTCGGTTTTACCTACACCGGTGGTACCCAGAAAAATGAACGATCCGATAGGCTTGCGTTTGTCCTGCAAACCGGCACGCGAACGGCGGATGGCATCAGAAATGGCCTCAATGGCTTCTTCCTGACCAGCTACGCGTTTGTGCAGCTCATCTTCCAGGTGCAATAGTTTTTCGCGTTCGCTGGCTACCAATTTGGTAACCGGAATGCCGGTCCAACGGGCCACCACGCCTGCAATATCATCGGCAGTAACCTCTTCTTTCAGCATTCTGCTGTCGCTTTGCTGGCTTTCCAAATCGGCTTTGAGTTTTTCAACCTTATCTTGTGCCTCTTTGATTTTGCCATAACGGATTTCGGCTACGCGGCCATAATCGCCGGCGCGTTCGGCCTGTTCGGCTTCCAGCTTGTACTGCTCAATCTGCTCAATCTGATTGTTTACCGCGTCCACCAAATCTTTTTCGCCTTGCCATTTGGCTTTAAACTCGTCGCGTTCGGCCGAAAGATTGGCGATTTCTGCTGAAAGCTCTTTTACTTTTTTATCGTCTTTTTCGCGTTTAATGGCTTCACGTTCAATTTCCAGGCGCATAATTTCGCGGTCTAAGGCATCTACGTGCTCAGGTACGCTGTCCATTTCCATACGCAGTTTAGAAGCCGCCTCATCCATCAGGTCGATGGCCTTGTCGGGCAAGAACCTATCGGCAATGTAGCGTTGCGACATTTCTACTGCGGCAATAATGGCTTCGTCTTTGATCCTTACCTTGTGGTGGGTTTCGTAACGTTCTTTTAAGCCACGCAAAATAGAAATGGCATCCTGGGTATCAGGCTCTTCTACCATTACTTTTTGAAAACGACGCTCCAAAGCCTTGTCTTTTTCGAGGTATTTTTGGTACTCGTCGAGCGTAGTTGCACCAATGGCACGCAGTTCGCCACGCGCCAAGGCTGGTTTCAAGATGTTGGCGGCATCCATAGCGCCTTCGCCGCCACCTGCGCCAACCAAGGTGTGAATTTCGTCGATAAACAAAATGATATCGCCATCGCTTTGTGTTACTTCTTTCACAACGGCTTTTAAACGTTCCTCAAATTCGCCTTTGTATTTGGCACCTGCAATCAAGGCACCCATATCTAAAGAGAATACGGTTTTCGATTTCAGGTTTTCGGGCACGTCGCCTTTAATGATCCTAAAGGCAATGCCTTCGGCAATGGCAGTTTTACCAACACCGGGTTCGCCAATCAGGATAGGGTTGTTTTTGGTACGGCGCGAAAGAATTTGGATTACACGCCTGATTTCTTCGTCGCGGCCAATTACCGGATCGAGCTTGCCGCTTTCGGCATACTCATTCAGGTTGCGGGCGTATTTGCTCAAAGCCTGGTAAGTGGCTTCGGCATTTTGGTCGGTTACCCGACTGTCGCCACGCAATTCGGTAATGGCCTTTTTAAGGTCTTTTTCGGTTACGCCCTGATCTTTCAATAGTTTGGAAGTAGAGTCGTTAACAGCCAAAATACCCAATAAAATATGTTCTACGGCCACAAACTCGTCTTTAAACTCTTTGAGGTACGACTGGGCTTTTTGCAGGGCCGAGTTGGCTCCTGACGACAGGTAAATATCGCCACCAGAAACCTTTGGTAATTTTTCTATAGCGGTGTTGAGGTTTTGTTCCAACACGTTAAGGTTCACATTCAGTTTCTTTAAAACATAAGAAACCACGTTTTCATCAACCGATAGCAGACCTTTTAACAGGTGTGCTGTTTCGATAGCTTGCTGTTGATTGCCTTGTGCTATTTCGGAAGCCTTTTGAATGGCCTCTTGTGCTTTAATGGTAAAGTTGTTGAAGTTCATGTTTCTTTTAAATCAAAACAAATGCCACTGCCGTTTTGCTTCACCAATCGGAAATTTTGTCGCTATGTTTTGGGGTTTGTTGACTAATTGTCTGTAAGTTAATGATTTATCCTGAAAAAATGTCTTGTTTTGTAATTTACCGAAGTTCTAGGCGATGATTTCCGGCCGGAAGCCTGATGGGTTGCGCTTTGATGGGTTTGCCGTTTAGGTAGACTGTTTGTGTTATAGCTACCGGAATATCGACGCTTGCCGTTGCATTGGCCGGGACCACAAAATGATAGGTGAGCAGTTGCCCTTTTTTCTCCCATCCCGATACGATTTGGCCATAAGGACCACGGTGCGTGGCCTCAAAGCTTTCCAAGCCCTCAACCACCTGTGGCCGCAACAAAATATGCTTAAAGCCCGGTTGCGTTTCGTCGGGTTTAATGCCCCCAAGCGATTTATACCACCAAGCACCAATTTCGCCAAACATGATGTGGTTGAGCGAGATATCATTTTTCGATTGGATATTCCAGTTTTCGTACAGGGTAGTGGCTCCGTTTTCAATCCACCAGCCCCAGCTCGGAAAGGTTCGCTGACTGGCCAATTTATAGGCCACCTCGCCAAAGCCGTTGTCGCTCAAGGCCGATAGGATGGCTTTCGTACCTAACAGACCCACATCAAGGTGGAAGTTGTCTGCAGCTACGCGTTTGGCCAGGTTTTCGGCCACGCGGTGCTTCAGGTTGTCGGGAACCAAGCCCCAAAATAAAGGTACGCTCAGTTCGGTTTGCAGCCCTGACCCATACAAGCCTGTAGTTTGGTTGAGGTATTTGGCATTAAAGGCGTTTTTAATTTTGCGCGCGAGGTTCGAATAATACTGGTAATCGGCAGTTTTGCCCAGAATTTTTGCCGTTTTGGCCAAAATCAGCGCATCGGCGTAGTAATAGCAGGTAGAAGTCAGCTCAACAGGCGATACGGATTTTACAGGCACCCAATCGCCCAAGCCCCAGGTGGTTAGGCCACTGGGATAAGTTTCGTTGATGTGGTTTACATAACGGCGGATATTTTCGTAGTTGTCGTGCAGGATTTTGGGGTCGCCGTAAAACAGGTAAATGTTCCAGGGGATAATGGCAATGGTACTCGTCCAATCGGGCCCGTTGCCCCATTCGTAGCCCCAACCATCGGTGGGGATAATGGAGGGTAAAATCCCATTGGGCTGTTGTTCATCGCGGTGGTCGGCCAGCCATTTTTCGTAAATGGTAATGCCGTCAAAGCCGTACAATCCAGTTTCTATGGCAATTTGCGCATCCCCTGTCCAGCCGTTTTTCTCGCGTTGCGGACAATCGGTCGGGTAGCCAAAAAGATTGGAGAGGTAAGAGTTGTTGGTGGCAAACTGTAGCTTTTCGATCAAAGGGTCGCTGGCTTTGATGCTCCCTGCCACGGGTACGTCGCTGTGCATAAAATAGCCTACCAAATCTTCTTTGGCCAATTGGATAGGGGCATTGCTGGTAACTTCCACATATTGAAAACCCTTGTAATTGAAATGGGGCATAAAGCTTTGCTCGCCTTTGCCGTTTAAAATGAGGATATCGGTTTGAAACGGGTCTTTATCGTCGGTAGGCCGGTAATGCACATCGATGTTAGACAAATCTACATGTCCGTTTGGGTAAAGCCTTTCGCCATGTTTGAGCTTAACTATGGTGCCGGCAGGGCCATGCAGTTTAATTTTGCTTACGCCCGAAATATTGCGACCCAAATCGAAAACATAAGTGGTATCGTCCAGTTTTTTGAGACTGATGGCCTTGATTTCTTCTACGTTGCGTACCGGATGCATGGCTTGGGCCACAATTTGCGAGGAGGGTGCAGACCGGAAAATGACGTTTTTCCATTTATTGTCGTCGAAACCAACAGTATTCCAACCCGCTTGTTCCAAACGCGAATCGTAATGTTCGGCGGTATAGATGCTGTTGAAAATGATAGGGCTGAGGTCGGTTTTCCAGTCTTTGCCCGATTTGATGGTTTCTACGCTGCCATCGGTATAGGTAATCCTTAAATCCAGGCAAAACGTAGGCCTGTTGCGCCAGGGCGCACGGTCAAAATACCATACCGCGGTTGATTGATGATTGTACCAGCCGTTGCCTAGCAACACGCCAATGGCATTTTTTCCTTGCCGAAGCTGTGGGGTTACATCGTAGGTTACGTATAAATTCCTCCGGTCGAAACGCGTGTACATCGGGTCGAGCCTATGGTTGCCCACCTTCTCGCCATTTAATGAAAGTTCGTATAAGCCTGCAGCCACAATGTAGGCCCTGGCCGATCTGATTTGCTTTTTGGTCTCGAAAACCTTCCTGAAATAGGGGGCGGGTTTAAGCTTGATCTGCTCATTGTCGGCAATCCAGGCACCTTGCCAGTTTTTAGGGTTCATCATGCCCATTTCGAAGCTGGCTATTTTTGCAGCACCTGATTTCTTCTGGTGCTGGTCGGCAATATCAACCCGCCAATAATACTTAGTAAAAGGTTTTAGTTGCGGGCCCGAATAAGATTTGAGCTGTGCGTTGGTTTGTAACCACCCGGTAGTCCAGGTATTGGCTTTACCTTGTGCCAAAGCCAAGGAGTCGGTACCTAGCATTAACCTGAAGGCCGTTTGTTTGGCGCCGGTTCTGGTGTCGGCCATTTGCCAGGTAAAACGTGGATTGGGATTGTCTAACCCAATCGGATTAATCAGGTATTCTGTTTTTAGCGCAGTTGCGGCAAACGGTTGTGCATAAGCGTTGGCCATAAAGCCGAGAAAAGTAAGCAGCAGGAGAGTACGGAGGAATCTTGACGACATGACAGTAGGTTTAATTTACAACTAAGGTATTAAAATTTATGTTTGACAGGTAGATTATCCCGAACAACTAAGAATTTAGATTAAAAATCTTATATTGAAGTGCTTAACTATTAACGATATGAAAAAGCGTCTCTTGCTGCAGGTATTTGTTGCCGCTGCTTTTATCGCGCTGTCTGGCTTTTTGCTCAAAGACGACGGGCCGTTAAACTCCTTTATCGAAAAGCTTGAACAGTATACCAACAGGAATCCGCAAGAAAAAGTGCATCTGCACCTGGATAAACCTTATTACAGCATCGGAGAAGACATCTGGTTCAGTGCCTATGTGGTGAATGCCGAAGAGAATAAACTGTCGCTTTTGAGCAAGGTGCTTTATGTAGACATCATTGATGAGCGAGGAAAGGTTAAAAAAACACAAGTGCTTCCTTTGGAAAACGGGTTGAGCAATGGCCATATCGATCTTTCTGATACCACGTTTAGGGCTGGAACCTATCAACTAAGAGCATACACCAATTGGATGCGCAATTTTGACGATGCCTTTTTGTTCAGGAAAGAAATCAATATTGGCGATGCCCTTCACGACAAAGTAATGGTTGATACCAAATTTGAGCTGAACCCAAGCTCAAACGGCACCGTATTAAAGGCTACGCTCAGCTATTCCAATTTTGACAACGAGCCCGAAATCAATAAGGAAGTGAGCTATAACCTGGTTTACGGAGACGATAAATTGTTTAGCGGTACGGGAAGAACCGACAGCAAAGGTACAATTACGGTAAATTATAACCTTAAAAAGGACTATACGCTTAACAAACTGTTGCTCAATACGGTGTTTAACAAAAACGACGTCATTAAAGTAACCAAAACTGTTGCAGTAGTAAGCCAAGCCAAAACAATCGACCTGCAGTTTTTTCCGGAAGGCGGAAATTTGGTCGACGGAATCCGTTCAAAAGTGGCTTTCAAAGCGATTAACGAAAGCGGAATGGGTACGGCAGTTGAAGGCTATGTAGAAGATAATGATGGCAAAAAAGTAGCGGCCATCAATACAACACATTTGGGCATGGGACTTTTTGCGTTTATGCCAGTGGCAGGGCAACAATATCAGGCGGTTATTGTGAAAGACGGCGAGCAGAAACGCTTTCGGTTGCCACCGGCCATGGCTACTGGCTATGTCCTGAACATGAACCACCTGGACGATGAAAACTTGCTATTGCGCATCAATTGCTCGCCAGCGTTGGTCCAAGATAGGGAGGTGGTTGTGGTAGCCCAATCAAACGGCATGATCAAATACACCGCCAAGATCAAGATGGATAAGGAGTCGGTTTCTTCCAAGTTGCCTAAAAACATGTTTTCTGAAGGCATTGTGCAGTTCACGCTTTTTACAGCCAATATGTCTCCCATGGCAGAGCGGTTGGTATTTATACATCGGAATGATAGCCTTAATGTTAAGGTGAGTACGCCCAAAGCAAGCTATGGCAAAAGAGAACAAGTTAACCTTGCGTTGCATGTTGAAGATACCCAGGCGAAAGGAGAAGTGGGCAGCTTCTCGGTATCGGTGGTAAACCAAGACAAAGTGAACCAGGTAGAAGATAACGAGACCACCATTTTGTCTAACCTGTTGCTGACCTCCGATTTAAAGGGAAACATAGAAAAACCCAACTATTATTTTACAGCCATCGATGCGGCCAAGATCAGAGACCTTGACCTGCTGATGCTTACCCAGGGCTGGCGCAGGTTTAAATGGAGCGATGTGATGCAGCCAGAAGGCCAAGCCCATTTCAAGTTTAATGCCGAGTCCAGTTTTGCCATTCACGGTACCATTGTTAACCTCAGCAATAAGCCCATTCCTTATGGCAAGATCAACCTGTTTGTGCCGAGCACCCTGCTGCTGATCGATACAGTAGCCGATGCCAATGGGCGTTTTGTGTTCGACGATTTGGTTTTTCCGGATAGTACCACGGTTATTTTGCGCGCTAAAAATGCCAAAGACCGCAATAATGCGCAGATCTTGATCGATAACAGGGTAGGATTCGCTAGTGTGACTGCGCCTAGAACCGATGACGCAAAAGATGCCGTATTTGTAAGCTACCTCGCTGCCGCGCAGCAAAGGTTTGGCGAAATGGGCAAATATGGTTTAATTAATGGGCGCATTTTGCTCAAGCCGGTAGAAATCAAGACATCCAGAAATCCGCCTATCTATAAATCAGCACTTCCGACCATCAGTCCGCCAGATTATACCATTACCCCAGATAAGCTCCAGTCTTCCACCAATGTGCTCAACTTTTTTACGGGCATGGCTGGGATAACGGTGAGAAGCAATATCATTTACGGCCGCAGAAAAGGTACCGAGGGGCCTATGTTGCTGCTGTTAGACGGAAGGCCAATTAAAGACGCCACCATGATTGACCCGAGTACTTTGGCCGGCATACAGATTATTAGGGCCGGCGCTTATTCATCAGGCATAGGACTGAATTTGCAAGAACCTATTGATGCAGTAGTGGATGGCCCGCAATATAAGGGCCTCACCAACATCATGAGCTCAGCTTATGGAATTGTCTTTTTTACCACCGATTGGAGGGCCAAAGCAAAACCAGCTTTGGGTTTAAGCAGGCTAAAAACCGGCTATACCCTAACCAAGGAATTTTATGCGCCGGCCTACGATGTGCCTGGCCAGCATAGGGAAATGGCCGACCTGAGGTCGACCATTTACTGGAAGCCCGATTTGATTACCGACGAAAAGGGCAATGCCAGCCTCAAGTTTTTTACCGCCGACGAAGCGGGCAAATACCTGGTTACTTTAGAGGGTGTAGCCTTGAACGGACAACTGGTAAGAAAGCGCTACAGCTTAACGGTAAAATAAAAAAAGCCCCTCAAAAATCGAGGGGCTTTTAAGCTTATTTAGGCTTGGCTATTAGCCCAGCACTTCTTTTAGTCTTTTGGTTTGGTGGTCTGCCAGTTTTTGCAACGGACCGGCGGCCAACATTTTCATCATCATGTTCAAATCGGCCGAAATGATGTGTTTGGCTGTCGTGCCCCCATTTGCATTGGGTGCTACTGTCCACTTCAGTTCTACATCAAAAGGTGCTTTTTCTGAAGGAACAGCCACAATTTCGCTGTTAGGGATGCGGTTAGAAATTTTGATGGCTAATTTTGCCATGTTTTGGATGGTAAAACTCGCTTCATCGGCTGTAGACGACCAATTATAGATGTTTTCGGGCATTAACTGTTGGTGATTGTTCAAATCTTCCAAAAAATTATAAACCTTGTCTATAGGCAAATCTAGTTCAACGGTACTTTCAATAATGGTCATAAGTATGTTTTTCTTTGAGGTCTCGAAAATCGTACCAAATTTGTTATTCTGCGTCAATGGCAATGTCTTTGCCCCAGGTTGCCGGGGTTTCGCGCCATTTGTTCAATAAATTGATTTCGTTTTGGGCAATGAAACCGTGCTCGGCTGCATAGCTGATCAACGTAGGATAGTTAGATAAGGTGGAATAACGGCATTTGGCATCGGCAAAATTTTGGTCGGCCTGGTCAAATCCATAAGTGAAAATAGCCACTAAACCTGCTACCGACAAACCGGCAGCACGCAACGCCTCTACAGCCTGCAGGCTGCTTTTGCCAGTAGAAATCAAATCTTCGATAACTACTACGCGTTGGCCTTCAATAATTTCGCCCTCAATCAAACTTCCAGTGCCATGTTCTTTGGCTTTAGAACGTACATAGATGAAAGGAAGGCCCAGCTCTTGGGCAACCAAAACACCTTGCGGAATTCCGGCAGTAGCCACACCTGCAATCACGTCAACTGCACCATATTCTTCTTGAATCAGTTGCGCAAGCTTTTGGCGGATGTAGGTTCTAACAGCAGGATGCGACAATGTAATTCTGTTATCGCAATAAATAGGAGATTTCCAACCCGAGGCCCATGTAAATGGATTATTAGGTTGTAATTTAATTGCTTTAATTTGTAATAAAAATTCAGCTACCTTTAATTCAATATCACTTTTATTATACATGGCCCAAAAATACAGAATTTATATCAACGATAACACCTTGTTTATTGCAGATACTGTACCCAGACAAATAGATAAAATACAACAGCTTGATACAGAGTATTTTGATTTTCCAACATTTTATAGAAACCTCAAACTGAGCAAGCAGAAAAACTATGTACTGATCAGCAAAAGGCCGAAGGAACTTTTTCAGTCCATCAAGAAAAAGCTAACCATAATCAAGGCGGCTGGCGGATTGGTAGAGAATGCCAACGGCGAATTTTTATTTATTTTCAGAAATAAAAAGTGGGATTTGCCAAAGGGAAAGGTAGAAAAAGAAGAAAAAATCAAAACTGCAGCCGTAAGGGAAGTAGAAGAAGAATGTGGCGTTAAAATAGAAAGGCGCGATGAACGGCTTTGCAAAACCTATCACGTTTATGAGTTAGGCAATAAGCTGATCCTTAAACGTACCAGCTGGTATAAAATGTGGGTAAAAGGCGCACCTAAACTCGTGCCGCAAAAAGACGAAGGCATCACCAGCGCTGTTTGGGTCAATCCCTTGGGCATTCAGGGCAAGATCAAAAATACCTATCCTTTGATTTTGGATGTGCTGAAGGCAGAAAACCTGATTTAAAATTAATTGGCTATTTAGCTTAAAGCGGCGCTGCCTACAAGAATTTCAAGGCCTCTTGAGGCACAAAAGGAGCCACATTGCCTTTATTGCGCAAAATATCGCGAACAATGGTAGAACTAATAGCCGAAAACTCGGGTTTGCTGAGCAGCAAGATGGTTTCTACCTCGGGCATCATGGTTTGGTTGATTTGGGCAATGGCACGCTCATATTCGAAATCGGCGGCCGAACGTATGCCCCTGATCATGTATTTAGCCTTAATTTTGGCGCAAAAATCAACCGTCAATCCTTCGTAAAGCTGTACTTCTACATGGCTTGCCGATTGAAAAACGGTTTTGACGATTTCTTCCCTTTTTTCGGCCGACAAAAAGTTCTGCTTCGAGCTGTTCAGACCAATACCTACCACAATGCGGTCAAACAGGGGCATTGCCCTCTTCAAAATATCGACATGAGCAATGGTAATCGGATCGAATGAACCCGGAAATAGCGCTATTTTCATATTCAAATATATCAATTGTTAACGAATGGGAAAGATTTGGCTGTGTAGAAATTACAGCGGTCAAATAACAGGGTCGAAAAAACTGAAGGAAGAATTGCCGTATTTTCTGGTGTGCGAATACCCGGGCTGCTGTTCCAATTTAAGCAGCGGCGGATGCTCAACAATAAGCACACCGTTGGTTTTGAGCAATTGGTTTTGAGCTACCAGTTGTGGCAACAGCGGAATATTGGGCAAATCGTAGGGCGGATCGGCAAAAATAATGTCATAGCGGTTGTGCTCTTGCGCCAGGTATTTGAAGGCATCGGCTTTTTGTGCATCAATTTCGCTAAGGTTGTATTTTTCGGCAACCGACTTGATCCAAGCTACGCAACCCGGGTGCTTGTCAACGGTTCTCACTTCCTTAATGCCACGTGAGGCAAATTCGATGCTTACGCTGCCTGTACCGCTAAAAAGGTCGAGTACCGAGCATTCTTCAAAATCGTAAGTGTTGTGCAGGATGTTGAACAGCGCTTCTTTGGCCATGTCTTTGGTTGGCCTTACCGGGAGTTTGGCAGGTGCGTTCAGCTGTATGCCCTTTAATTTTCCGCCTATTATTCGCATTGATCTAACGCTAGTAAATTGCTGTAGTAGTGGCTCGGCATGTCGTCAAGGATGCTTTGGTCCAGTTCGGGTTGTCCGTTAACAAATTGAAGCTGTGCAAAATATTTAGCCAGGCAATTGTAGCGTTCATCGCCTTCATGCACAATGCCACTCAAAAACAGCGGTGTTTCTTTTGGTTCAATGCCAAGCTGGTTGATGATGAGCAAGAGATAATAGTTGAACTCGTCGAGATTGTCGATTTCATAGTTTTGCTGAAAAACTACCTGTTTGTTTTTGAGGTAAAGCACCTGAAAAGAGCTGGCCGTAAAATCAATCAGTAAGCCGGTTTCTCCAATATTTTGGGCTAAAGCCAGCAGCCCAGCATCCAGGGTAAATAATTGGCTCAGGTTAAAGCTGTTCAGGGTATCTTCGGCGGTTTTGGAGAGGGCAAAAACGGTGGTAAATCCAAAATGGCTATGGGCCTGCTGGTAGAGGCTGCCGGTATGCGAACCGATAAAATAAGGCGTATGGTTGGCCAAAAGCTGTTCGCTGTACAGCTCGTTCGGAACCGCAATGACATTGGGGGTATGTACAGCCACTTTTACCTTTTGATAGGGCAAGGTCAGGTAATGGTCGGTTTTTAAACGGTCGCTCAGTTTTTGGAGCCCATTTTCGCATTCCTGTTCGTCAAAAACAGCATTTACCTGTTGGGTTTCCTTATTAACGATGGCATAAGAAAAACTATCCTGGCCTACTTTGATCAATAAATTACAGGCCGATACCTTAGCGGGATCAAAATTGGGATCGATTAATAAAATGCTGTTGCTGCTGTTCATGTACAGGCAAAAATAATTCTTTTTTTCTATATGATGCGGTTTAAATTTTTGGCGGCGAAAAGGGGGGCGGCTTATTTTGATCCAGCGCCTGCCTAAAACCTTGTCTGCAGATAAACGATAATGTTCAAATAAATTATTAGATAAATTTAACCGGTTTCTGCCAATACGGTTGCATCTTTGCTAAATGGATAAAGCCCATTTCATCGCCCAGTCATATCCTTTCGAGCCAACCGACGAACAATTGGTGTTTTGCACCAAGGCCAGTGCTTTTTTGGACGATCGGCGTACCGAGAAATGCTTCGTGCTGCGTGGTTATGCCGGTACGGGAAAAACCACTTCGGTGGCGGCTTTGGTCAAAGCCTTGCCCCAGTTCAGGTTAAATGTGGTGTTGTTGGCGCCTACGGGCAGGGCAGCCAAGGTAATCAGCTCGTATACCCAAAAAAAGGCGTTGACCATCCATAAAAAAATCTATCGTAAAAAAAGCGCCGTCAGCACCGAAATGGCTTTTCAGCTGGCGCCCAACCTGGCCAAAAACACTTTGTTTATTGTAGATGAGGCCTCAATGATTGCCGACGAATGGAACCAACAAAACGGATCTTCGTTTTTGAGGGATTTGATCGAGTTTGTTTATCAACCTGGTGCCGATGGGAAAGACAAAAACTGCTCGCTGCTGTTTGTTGGCGATACGGCCCAGTTGCCCCCTGTAGGCAGCATCGATAGCCCGGCACTGAACGAAAAATACCTGAGCGACAATTTTCACCTTCACGTGGTTGCCGTAGAGTTGAAAGAAGTGGTGCGACAAGAGAAAAAATCTGGTATTTTGGCCAATGCCACCATGTTGCGTAAGCTGATCAACAAATATAGCGAAGCACCAAAGGTTTTGCCTAAGTTCATTACCAAAAATTACAAGGACATTTTTAGTATGACGGGCATAAAAATGGTGGAGGGCCTGGAATATGCCTATAGCAAATTCGGTCTGGAAAATACCTTGGTGGTTTGCCGTTCCAATAAATCGGCCAACGTATACAACAACCAGATCAGGAGCCGCCTGCTTTACCGCGACGAAGAATTGAGCGGTGGCGATCAGCTGATGGTGGTACGCAACAATTATTTTTGGTTGCCAGATAACCAGGAAACGGCTTTTATTGCCAATGGCGATATGGCCAAAGTCATCAGGGTGCGTAGGGAGGAGGAGCGCTACGGCTTGAGGTTTGCAGAAGTACAGCTGGAATTTTTGGATTTTCAGGAGGTGGGTAGCGTCAGTTGCAAGGTTATCCTAGATACCCTGCAAGCCGAAACGCCTAATTTGCCCTATTCGCAAAGCAAGCAGCTTTTTGAAGGGCTTATGCTCGATTATGAGCACATCAGCAACAGAAAAGAAAAAATGGAAGCCATTAAGCAAGATCCTTACTACAATGCCTTACAGATCAAGTTTGCCTATGCCGTAACCTGCCATAAGGCGCAAGGTGGCCAATGGGATGCCGTTTTTGTTGACCAAGGCTATTTAACTGACGATATGGTAGACATGGATTTTTTGCGCTGGCTGTATACCGCCGTAACCAGGGCAAAAAAAGAGCTGTTTCTGGTTAATTTCTCCCCCAAACTTTTTGCCACGCAGCAAGACACAGATTAGGCCAGTGGCAGCAGGATGCTAAAGGTGGTGCCTTTGTTTTCTTCGCTTTTCATGAGCAACTTGCCCTCGTGCTGGGCAATGATGCGCTGAGAGATGTGGAGGCCCAAACCCACCGATTTTTCGCCCTTTAGGCCGGTACGCCCAGCCTTAGAAAACTGATCGAAAATATGGTGCTGCAGTTTTTTCGGAATGCCTATTCCATAATCGATAATGGCAATGCATACGCTTTGCTTGTGTATGCTGAGCTCGATGTCAAGCGGTTGCTCAGGGTCTGAAAATTTGAGTCCGTTGCTGATCAGGTTGTCTATCGCCCGCTCCATTTTAGAACGGTTGATATGGGCAAAAGCAGTTTCGTTGGCTCCCGCAAAGTTGAGGATTCTTTGCTGATTGGCTCTCCATTTTTCTAAGATAGACCGTACAAAAGGCACAACGGCCAGGCGCTCGGTGTGCATGGTGGTTTGGTCTAATTTGGCCGCTTCAATCAGGTCGTTAATGATTTCTTTGGCCTGATGGGCTGCGGTCGAAATCATCTTGGCTTCATTGTGCTGTTTGTCTTCGGCCAGCAGCAGCTTGCTCAATGTTTCGATGTTGTTTAACGGATTTCTGAGGTCGTGTGCCACAAAAGCCAAAATTTCGCTCTTTTGGGTATTCAGATGTTGTATTTCCAGGTTTTTTTCTTCCAATTGCCTTAGCCTTACAAAGTGCATCGACTTGAAATAGTAGCTGTATCTTGAAAAGCCCATCAAGATAAAACCTAAAATAAAAGCCGCAATCACGTTCATGATTTTTTCCTGAGAAGTAATTTTGGGCAATACCATGCTTAGGATAAACACGATTACCACTAAAATGGCAATGGCTAAAATTTCGCGGTATTCGATGGCAAAAAACAGGCTTACGCTTACAATGCCAATCAAAAACATGGTCAGCGTATTTTTGGTGTTGTGCAACGAAACGGTATAGCTTACTCCAAAAGAGATCAGCAGCACAAAAATAATGAAGCAGATGGTAAGCAATCGCCGGTGCACAATGGTCCATTTGGCCGATTGGAGGGCGATGGTACTGAGCAGGTAAAAGACAAATGCACCCGATAGCTGTATCCAGTTGCCCAAAGAGTGTTCGGCATAATTCTCTATCTTGATCATGTCGGCATAAAAAACAAGGCTGGTTATCCTCGAACAAAAAGCAATGATGAAAATGATCATGCTCAGTACCTTAATTTGCCTCAAATTGGCCAAACTATAGAATTGCTTAAATGCAGCAGCGAATCTTTGTGGTGTCTTATACGTAAAAAAGGTTAGCAAATGACAACAGTTAGGGAATCCAAAAGTACAAAAAATGGATATTGCCCGGATGTAAATGTTCTAAAACGTTACAAAAAGGCATTCTGAAAAGTGCTAAAAAAAATGTCACCAACTTTGGTGACATTTTTTTCGCATCAAATAAATAAATAAAAAGTCTTTATTACTTATCCTGTTACTCTAACGTTGCTTGCTTCAGGGCCTTTTTTGCCGTCTTTAACTTCAAATTCAACTTGTTGGCCTTCTTTTAAAGATCTTAGTCCTGAAGATTGAATGGCAGAATGGTGGCAAAAAATATCCTTGCCGCCTTCCTCTGGTGTGATAAAACCAAAGCCTTTTGCATCGTTAAACCATTTTACTGTACCTGTCATAATTTGTTTTTATTAAATTGAGTAGTGAAGATAACGATTTCGATATAAAAGCCTAAAAAAAAATAACACAATTACATTTAAACTATATAAAGCCTAGCAGAAAACCGTTTTATTAAATCATTTGGAAAAGCTTGGCCTGGCTTTGTTCGGATATGGTGCTCTGATAATATAAATAGCTGTGCAACAGTTTTTTAAATAAAAAGGTGCAGCCATAAGACTGCACCTCACAAAAAAACTCCCTCAAGTAGATTCTACTCTTATTACTTATACGTTTGATTTGGGGAAAAGGTTTCCAAAACACCAAAATATTTATAGCTATTTTGTTTAATCAGGCAAAATTAACCTAATCTCCTCATCGCCAATGCTGATGGTACGTTCCTTGTAAAGGCCGCCGATGGCTTTTTTGAAGGCGCTCTTGCTGATTTGGAAACGTTCGTAAATATCTTCCGGAGAGCTTTTGTCGCCCAACGGGAGTTTGCCGCCTGCTTCCCTCAAAGCTTTGAGGATAACGTCCTTAGTTTCTAAAATGTGACCATAGCCCATCGGTTGCAGGCTTAAATCTATTTTATTGCCGATGCGGATTTTCTTGATCCATCCCTTCCGCTGGTCGCCGGGCAGTAAATGGGCAAAAAGCTCGTTGTGGTATAAAAGGCCGATGTACCTGTTGTTGATGATGGCATTATAGCCCAAATCGGTTTTTTCGCTGATGAGCAGGCTCACTTCGTCGCCTTCTTCAAAATCAAATTCTTCTTCCTCAATAAACCTGTCGAGCCTCGACGAGGCCATGAGGCGCCTATCATCATCAAGGTGCAGGTACACTACATAGCCCTCGCCTTTGTGCATAGGCCTCTTTTGCTCGCGCACAGGTACATACACGTCTTTGCCGATGCCCAAGTCCAAAAAAGCGCCGTTCTCGCCCGAATCAACCGCAATGAGGTAAGCAAAATCGCCTACTTCTGCAAAGGCATCCTGGGTTGTGGCCATCAAATCGCCTGTTTTGCTGGCGTAAACGAATACTTCGAGGTTATCGCCCACCTGCACGTTTTTGGGTACTTCGCCAAAGGGCAGCAAAACTTCGCTGTTGCCGTCTGATAGGCTTAGGCCAGCTGCATTCTTGCCCACTATCCTTAAGGTATTGTATCTTCCTATTTCCATGTTTAAAATTAGTTAAGCCATTTTCTTCAATAGCTGTTGTGGCAAAGTTAAGGATATTTAACCGCTATGCCGCTTTAAAATTATTGGCACGTTAATTTGCAGGATAGAAAAAATAATTATTTTAGGTGCATAACTGAAAACTTAAAAATCAATTAATGAATAATTCTATTCCTACTTTTTTCCTTGGCGATGAATATTTTATCGATGAGAAGGTCAACTTTTTGAAGTTTACGAACGAATACAAGGTATACAACGAGCAGGGCGCACAAATCGGGATCATCAAGCAGCGCATGAGCGGCTGGCACAAGTTCCTTACTTTGCTCATCAATAAAGGCATGATGCCTTTCCACCTGGAAATAACCGATGTAAACGATCAGTTGCAGGCCACCATTAGCAGGGGATGGACATTTTGGATGTCGAAAATTACGGTTGCCGACCCGGCAGGAATAGAGATTGGCCTCATCAAACAAAAATTCAAGTTCTTTAAACCTACTTTTACCATTAATGATGCAGCCACAGGCGAAAACATTGCGCAGATAACCGGCGACTGGAAAGCCTGGAACTTTGTCATCAAAGATGCCAAGGGAATCGAAATGGGCAAAATCAGCAAAAAATGGGCGGGTGCATTAAAGGAAATCTTTACCACGGCCGATAAATACAACGTGTCTATCGACCCCAATTATGCAGAAAACAAACAAAAGGTAGCTATTGTGGCCACGGCCATTACCATTGACATGGTGCTGAAAGAGAGCAAATAGGCAGCAGGGTTCTGATTCTTCGAGCAAAAATAGCTTTTGCAGCGTTATTTTGACGATTTTGGCCAAACATTATCGAAAAAACAGTTGTTGTCATGATAGTTTTTACAAATAACTGAGCCATGCATACAAAAACAACAGAAAAGCCAGCAAAAGCAACAACAGATTTGTCGAGTAAAGTTGCGCAAGAACCCCAAAGCGCTCACGCTACTCCGGTAGTAGAAAAATATGTAGAAAAACGTAAGGATAAGGCTGAAGAGCAAAGCCAGAAAGAGCAGGAAAATGCTCCTCAAACCAAAACGGTTTGGGATGAGTGGGTGAGCTACAGATACGCCATTCTCTAAGTTAAGGAGACTTGCGAGGCTTTTCGAGCTTCGCAAGTCCTGTTTCTAAACTTTGCAGGTCTTTATTTGGCGCTTCGCTCTGGCTCATAATGCAGCCCTGGCGATAACCAATACAACAAAATCATTCTAGAATAACGATAGTTTAGTGGCGAAAATACCAAGGTAGAGCCGAAAAGCAGGGCTACAAAATACCAGAGGTTTTCATATTCCAGTTTAAGCCCTAAAATATAGGCCGCAACGCTGATCGTTACCATTTCGGCCACATTCATGGCGTAGCTCACAAACATCGATACATAGAAATATCCAGGTTCGCGCTCAAACTTCAATTGGCAATGCGGACAGAATTCGTTCATTTTTTGGGCCCTAAAGCCGTAGGTAGCACCCGTAAATACTTTGCCAACCCTGCAACGCGGGCATTTTGCATTGGCAAAGCCATGCCATTGAGAGATGTATAGTCCTTTGGTGTCTTTATTTTGTTCCATGTGGTGTTGTATTTAATTTTCTGAATTTTTCGGGCGTAATGCCTTCATATTTTTTAAAAAACTTGATGAAGTAAGATTGATCGGCAAAATTGAGCCTGGTTGCTATTTCGGCTACCATCAAATCGAGGTTGATGAGCAGACGCTTCGCTTCCAAAATAACACGTTCTCTGATCAACGTACCTGCCGATTGGCCCAAAAAATCGTTGCAAAGCGCATTTAAGTGGTTGGGCGTGATGTAAAGCAGGCTTGCGTACTGTTTGGGTAGCCTTAATTGGGCATAATTCTGATCGATAAGGCGCTGAAAATTTTTCAAGAGCGTGTGGTTGTACGAGCTCCCTGGCGCGGTATGCATAATGTTGGTGCTTCTGGCCACTTCTATAAACATCCGAAGCAACAAAGTCTTCACCAAATCGTCGTTAATGGGCTTTTCGTTTTGGCCTTCTTTTAAAATATCCTCAAAAATGGCTACCAGTTTGGCCTGCGTTTCAGCCGGCAGCAAAATAACCTGAGAGTCGGGCTGACCGTTAAAAAAGCTGAAGTTTTCGAGGTAGTTGGGCTGCAGCAAAAAGCTGCTCAAATAATCGCTAGAAAAATTGATGATATAGCCATCAGGCGCGGTTTCAAAATCCCAGCTGTGTACCTGGCCTGGCACCATAAAATAAATCAGACCAGGTTTTACGCCAAAGCGTTTAAAGTCGATCTGTTGGCTGCCGCTGCCTTGCGTAAAAAAAACAAGGTGGAAAAAAGAGTGGCGGTGCGCCGAATGCAGGTGCTGATGTTGCTGTGCATAATGGCCAAAACGGCTGACCAGAATGCCATCATTCTTGTAGGCCTTGAAGTTTTGGATATCATAAACAGGAATATCATTTTTCATATACAAAGATACCGGTTTCGTAAACGCCAGCAAAGGTGTTATCTCTATTAAAAATGGTACTTTTTACTTTTTGTATATGTTTTTATATCTCTATATTGCTCAAAAATGGCTAGGTAAAGGTAAAATCTATGGCTTCGCTATTTTGTTGGATAATGGTTAGCGGTATAGCCTTTGCCGGAAACCGGCTCTGGTACGAGAGGACCAGGTTCATAATATAATCGTTAGATGGATAGGGCTCCATGGCAGATTTAAGGCTTTCTAAATCGTTTACATCGACATGGTTCGAAATATAGCCCATTCCGTAAAATTTACCTTTTTCTACCCAAATGCAACTCTGCTCATCATCGGTACGACCTTGGTCAACCAATATAAACGATGGCAAAAGATCTTGTAGCTGTTTAATGGCTTGGTTTACGCGGTAATTATAATCTTCGGGGGCTTCCTCGCCAACACAGGCACCATTGCATTGTCCGTTGGCGTGATGCGTGCAGGCGTGCTTAAGGGTTTGGATAAAACAGAGTTTTTCGCAGAGCGAATGTTGCTCAACCAGTTTTCTCAAGAGTTCGTGTCCTTCAAGAAGATAGTTGAAGCTATACAGTGCATGGCTGTCTTTGCGATGCTTATCTATGCCCAAGCGGATATAGCCATTTTGGTCTTCGAAATGATAAAGCGAATATTTTTGCTCGAATCGCTTCATGGCGCGGTTGTTGGCCGGCCATAGTTTTTTGATTTCACTAGCCTCTAAAATAAAGGCCATGAGCTCGGTACCACAGCTTACAAAGTCGATATGGAAAATGCTTTTCAGAAAATTTTGCCGTTGCTGGCTGATGCTATGGCCCGTAAAATGCGTACAGACGCGTTTTTTGAGCTGTTTGGCCTTGCCTACATAAACTACTTTGCCTTTTTCGTCTTTAAAATAGTAAACGCCAGGAGTGTTAGGCAGCTTATCTATGGCTTCGCGCAACAAATTAGGGGGCAAAACCTGTTCACGAGAACCTTTTTTCAAAGTATCGGCAATTACGCCAGCGTGATCTTCGCTTACAATCAGGCCCAGCAAAGTAGCCGTAGCTTCGGCATCGCCGGCTGCCCGGTGGCGGTTGTTGATGGCAATATTCAGGGTTTTGCACAGCTTGCCCAAGCTATAGGAAGCCAAGCCTGGAAAAACCTTGCGACTTAGCCTAACGGTGCAAAGTTTTTTTACCAGAAGTTGATGGCCACAGGCTTCGAGGTGATGGCGCACAAAAGAGTAATCAAAATTGACGTTGTGCGCCACAAAAATCTTGTCGTGCAGCAATTCGTAAATATGATCGGCCACTTCCCTGAAATCGGGTGCATCGGCTACCATGTCGTCGTTAATGCCGGTTAGGGCTTGGATGTGCATCGGGATGGGCTGATGCGGATTGATGAGCGTTTCAAAACTGTCTACCACCTCTTCGCCATTATGAATATAGATGGCAATTTCTGTAATGCCGTGTGCGGCAGCATAGCCTCCGGTGGTTTCAATATCGACAACTGCGTATAACATTTCTGATTTGTGTTGAAACAAATATATGCTAAAAAAATTAGTAAACAAAGTTTTTCGAAATGGCCTTTGTCCAAAACGTTCAGTAGGCCGGAGGCAGATGCCAATGGCAACGAATGCCACCAGACAGTGCATTGGATTCAGCATGCTGTTTGGTTCTTGCCAGCGATTATGGCCAAGGCGCAATAAAAAAATCGATCCGAACATACTAAAATGCTTCTTCGAGCGTCTTTGTATGGAGAGCGTTAATTTAGATGACGGGGATAGGGCTTAGGCCTTCTATCTCCGTCTCTTTTTTAGAGCTATTCGGAGTAAAAAAAAGATTTTATTTTTTGCGATAATTAGAAAAAATAACCGTCTATTTGTTGTGAGAGCGTTAATTTAGATAACGGGGATGGGACTTCTAGTCTTGTCCCCGTTTCTTTTTAGGCATAAAATACACATTATTAGGTATTTTGTTGTCCATCATCAATGTTTATCTTTACTGTTCATCATCAAAGTATGCCACAGAAATCCATCGCCTTTTTATTTTTTATACCGTTTTTATTGTTCTCTTTTGCCTGGGAGCAAGTAAAAATAAGCCCAAACGTGTCGGTAGCCTTTCCCAAAAAACCCGAAAAGAAAATAATCGAGGGCAAGGAAATTTGGATAGCCGAGCTCGATTCGACAGTCAAAATGTTTGTTGTCATAACCGATTTCGAAAAACAGGGTGTCGATGCAAAAAAAATGGCCGAATTGCTCAAAAAGGCAAAGACTTATACAGATCTGAAGAATGGATTTGTGTTGGGGGCCGGCAATGCGGTTGCGCTTAAGGACTCCATCTGCACCTTTAAAGGCAAGCCTGCCTATTACCTTAAAATGGATATGCGCGGCGAGAAAGAAGACCTGAACAAGTCGCAATTAATGAATGTTTTTGTAGGTGCCAAAATGTATGGGCTTTGGTTTCTGGAAAAAAACGGCACCAGCCATGAGGCTGAAAAGCTTAAGTTTTGGAATTCGTTGGCCATCAAATAAAAAAAAACAGCCGTTGTACAATAAAGTTTTTAAACGAACGTCTATATATTCGAGAGCGTTAATTTAGATGACGGGGATGAGGCTTAGCTTTATCCCCGTTTCTTTTTTTAAAGTACAGCCAGCAAAGCGGAAACAGGCAGATCAGCCCTAAAATAAAGCCTCCCAAAGTATCTGTAAACCAGTGGGCGCCCAAATAAATCCTAGAGGGGGCAATCATCACCACCAAAAAAGCCGAAATAACCGTAACCACGCGACGTGTGGCTTGGGGAATGTTTTTTAAATGGCGCATCAGAATAATGAGGAAGCCAAAAAAGAGCACATAAGAAAGCACATGCCCGCTCGGAAAGCTCTGAAACCGGTTTATTTCTACCAAACGCACATAGAACTCGGTTGGCCTGGGGCGATCTACGTAGTTTTTGACCACTAGAATAAGCAATCCCGAAAAAAGGATCTGGGCAATAAAAAAGGCTTCCCGCTTGTATCGGTAATAATAAAAAATCAGCGCCACTATAATTACCGATAACAGGGAATAGGGCAGTTCGCCAAAGAAACTAATGGCCAGCATGATTTTGTCCAAGGTATCGGAGTGGTATTTTTGCACGGCCAGCGAAATTCCGAGATCAAATTTTGGAATCGGATGGTGGGCCACAAAAATACTGAGTCCAACAAAACAGGCAATCAGCACAAAAAGCACGATTAAGAGTAGGTTTCGTTTATACTGCATCAGAACTGGTGTTTAGTCAAAGCTAATCATTTATGCCGAAGCCATCCAACCAAAAACTTAAGCCGCTGTTTTGATCTTGGTTTTTATTCAATCGTCCTCACATAACCGTTGTACAGGATAATTCCCTGTTTGTTAGCCGTATAATAAACGCCGGCTTTTTGGGTGCTTGGTGCAATCAGCCAATCGGTCTGGTGCTGCTTTGTTATGGATTCGGTATAAGGCAGGGGCGTTTCTTGGGCCTGTAAGCCCAAAGAACAGTTAACCAAAAAGGCCAGGGTCAATATTTTTTTAAAGTTCATAGATGAGCTTATTTGCTGGCTCGGTAAATTACCGTTATTTCGTTGATGCCCGGTGGCGCTGTAGCTTTTAGCACTTTGAAACGGAGCTTGGCAGCCTTATAATGCTTGCCTAAACGGATTACTTTACAATCGCCCATAGGCTCGTCGCCGAGGTAAATGGTTTGCCACTGCCCATCTTGCAAGATGTCTACGCTGTACTGCTGGATGCGGGGTACCCTGATTTGCGAAAAGCCGTCTGCCAATTCCTTGGTATCCTGATATTCGAAAATACTGATTTTATTGAAGGCGTGGCTTGGGTCGAGTTCCATTTCTACGCTGGCCAAAGTATCTTTCGAAAGCCATTTGCTGTCTAGTTTGCCATCATTAATGGCACTGGCTGGAAAATGCCTGCCCTTTTCTTCGCCGGTACTGGTAGCGGTTGCCAGACGATTAAAAGAAATAAACTGGCCGTTTTTAGGCAGGGGTTTATTCGCCGAAAGACCCAGTCTTTTGCCCAGGCCGATCACTGCATCGGCTTCGTAGGCCCTAATGCGGCCAGTTTGGTCGGGCGGTACGTTGATTACAAGGCTGTTATCGTTGTCGGTACACCAATAAAAAAGCTCTTCCAGTTCGTCGAGGTCCCTGGTAGGCAATTGCGCCGATTTTTGGAACCAATTCCAGCGCTTGCTCAAACACAGCGTATGTTCAAAAGGCAGGTAATAAGACTGACCATTATGCAGGTACTGTTTTTTGTCGAATTTGGTAATGAGCTTAGGGTCCCAGAGCCTGAAATCGGAAGGGAAATACTGAAAAAAGTATTTGTTGTCTTCGGTCATGTTCGAGGGCAAGGTAAAGTTTCTTCGGCCAGCTGTGCTCTCTATGGTATGGTTTACGCTCACCGCACAAGCGGGATTATACTTTTTAACCAGCCTGTAAAGCTGATCGATGCCCCAATCGTTAGGTTTCCTATCCCAGCCGCCATCAAGCCATAGTTCGCAAATATTGCCATAATTGCTAAACAGTTCGGTTAACTGGTTCAGCATGTAGTCTATATATTTTTGAGGGTTTTTGTCTTTGTAGCTTGGTTCGTGCCTGTCCCATAGCGAATAATAAATGGCGAACTGTATGCCATACTTCTTGCAGGCATCGGCCACTGCTTTAACCACATCGGTTTTTACCGGTGATGAAGCTACATCGTAATCGGTGTATTTGCTGTTCCACAAACAAAAGCCATCGTGGTGCTTGGTAATGAGCAGTACATACCTAAACCCGGCTTCTTTGGCTGTGCGCACCCACTGTTCGGGATCAAGCTTGCTGGGGTTGTAGCTCGAAACGGGCAAGGTACCGTCAGACCATTCGGTTTCGTTAAAGGTGTTGATGCCGAAATGGATAAACATGCCATAGCCGCGCTTGATCATTGCTTTTTGCGCCAGGTTGGGCTTTGTGTCGGGAAGTTGTTGCTGCGCCTTGCCATAACTCAAACCAAGCAAGAGCAAAAAAAGCAGGAAGATTTTTTTCATAGGGCAGGTATTAATTTGCTAGGGCAATAAGTTTGGTAATTTTTAAAGTTAGTCGCATAAATGTTGAAATACTAGAAATAAATTTGCGTTTTATGGTTTTATATTAGCTACTTTAGTGGTTTTAAATGTAATTTATGGTAATTGTGGCTCTTTATGATGATGAATTGGTGAGTATGGTATTTAATGGCTGGCGTGCATGAGACCTGTTTTTGCCAAAATATTAGAAGGTTCAACAAATGAAGTCTACAAAACCAAGGTTGTAGATAGTCCGTATTTTTCAACTACATTCCATTTTCATGTCGAATGCCAGATGAGCTATATCGTTGAAAGTAGCGGGCGGAGGATTATTGGCGACAGCATAGGCACTTTTGAACACGACGAACTTACGTTTATCGGAGCCAACCTGCCTCATGTTTGGTATAACGACGAACGGTATTTTGAGGCGGTAGAGCCTTCGTCTCACGCACGTTCGGTAACCTTGTTTTTCGATTCGGATAAGCTAATAGCCGCTTTTGAGGGTATGGTTTCCATGCAGAAACTTAAATCTATCTTGCAAATTGCACAACGGGGGATGAAATTTTTTGGGCAAACCAAAGATAAACTCAAAGCACTGCTGCTGCAAATGGCAGCCCAGGAGGAAGGCATTGAGCGGATGATCCTTTTGCTTAAAATCCTCGACACCTTGTCAAATGCCGAAGAGTACGAATTGCTGTCGGGTTTGGGCTACACCAATAATTACCAGCTTAAGGACAACAATCGTATGGATAAAGTATTCAAATACGTGTTTGCTAATTTTTCGGATGAGATCCAGCTGGATACCGTATCGGCGCTGATCAACATGAACAAGCAGGCGTTTTGTCGCTATTTTAAGAGTCGCACGCAAAAAACCTTCGTAGAATTTGTGAACGAAGTACGGATTAGCCATGCCTGCAAGCTGATGGCCGATGGTGAACAACAGATCAGCAGCCTGGCCTACGCATGCGGTTTTAACAGCTTATCTAATTTTAACCGATTTTTTAAGGAGGCCAAGGGCATTACCCCACGCGAATACAAGAAAATAATGGCCGATAATAAATTGGCTGCTTATCAATAATTTTGGGTACACAAATAAAAGCCCAAAGGTAGGGCTTTTATTTAGCGCTGTTCCATATCGCTGGCGGAATGGCATCTTCGCAAGGACATTTGGCCTTGTTTACTATAATCAGCTTGATAGACGATGAAATCTGTGTGGCATATTCTTTAAAGCCTTCGTCATTCATGGTACTTCTGGCATAGGCAGCGGCCGCGCAAAACGACCAAAGCTGGGCATCTTTTTTATCGGTAAGCATTTTGGCTTTATAGCGCTCGGCCATGGCCGAGTAGGTTTTGTATTGCTCATTACTGCTGCTTTCGCTGGTGCTACTCAGCTTGAGCGTGTAGCGGCTGCTCGAAACGTTGGCCTTGAAAGTCTGTATGGTTTGCGGGTCCATTACCTCGATGCGGTAGTCTATTTTTGAAGTTGGATGGATAAAGCTGAAAATATTATCCGATACCTTGGTGTAAATAGAGGTCCGGTTAGGTTCAATCAAGGTCAAGGTGTTGCTTTCAAAATTAATGGTTACCGTGTAATAGCCATCGGCGGTAGTGTATTGGCCTGAGGTTGGCTTGATTTGCCCCTTTGTTACACCGCATACGGCAATTAATACTAGGATGAAAAGCGCTCTCATGGACATTGTGCTTTTTTGCTGTTGGCGTCGGCAAAGTTGTTGGCATCGTTGCAACCATAGGTCCGCGCATAGTATTCCCAATTTCTTTTGCAGGTTGCAGAGAGCCTATTTGGAATTTCTATGGTGTTTTTTCTGCCAGTAGGACAAGTGTAGGTGTAGGTATAGGTAGAATTGTCGACCTTTTTGGTTTCTTCTTCCGGCTTTTCTTCAAAAAGCTCACAACCCATTGCCAATACGGGAAGTGCAAAGGCAAAGAGTAAAAATTTTTTAGTTTGTTCCATGTTCAGATTATTTGTTTGTCAAAACTAACCGTATCGCAGCAACGGGTAAATACTTAATTTTAGGTATTTTTTCTTTAAAGCGCATTTAAAGCCAAATGGAGCGGGTTTTTAGTAGGGCTTGTTGAAGGCGTTTGATGGAGTAAAGGCAGGGTTAATTAGAAAAAATGAGGCTTAATGCTATATTTGTTTCAGATCAAACAGGATGCGATTAGATACCTTTACCGATAGCCAATTAGTTGGGTTGCTAAAAGAAGACAACCGCGACGCTTTTACCGAAATCTACCATAGGTATAGCCAGGATTTGGCACGTTATACGGTGGCCAGTTCGAGGCTGCACGATTTGGACGAAGCGAGTGATATTTTGCACGACCTCTTTGTATGGCTATGGGAGAAACGGCAACAGCTGGATACCGAAATGCAACTTAAAAGCTACCTCTATGCGGCAACCCGCCATAGGATTATCGATCATATCCGAAAAAACAGCCATCATCAGCGTTATGCGGCCTTTTTGCAGGCCTTAGCTACCAGCTATGCCCAAAGCGCCGATCAGCAACTCGAAGCAAAGGAACTGCAAAAAACATTGGAAGATTCGTTGGCCAAGCTGTCGCCACGCATCCAAGAAATTTATCGCTTAAGC
This sequence comes from Pedobacter sp. ASV12, assembly GCF_016429155.1. Taxonomy (GTDB): domain Bacteria; phylum Bacteroidota; class Bacteroidia; order Sphingobacteriales; family Sphingobacteriaceae; genus Pedobacter. The sequence goes on from NZ_JAELUC010000023.1 coordinate 37,548, forward strand.
AGACACGAGCACCTCAGCGTAAAACAAATAGCCGAAAAGCTGGGAATTACTGAACAAACGGTCAAAAACCAGCTGACTACAGCACTCAAATACCTCAAAGAAGCCCTGCCGGTACTGGCTTTTTTGTTAATGAAATAGCTCGATTTTGTCGACGACTAAATTTTTTTCATTTTCTGATAGTACCAATGCTAACTTCATACGCTAATAGGGAAAGGCGTTTATGAAAATCGATCAATTATTAGACAAGTACCTTAAAGGCGAAGCGAGTTTGGAAGAACAGCAGCTGGTTGAACGGTGGCTGGAAAATCCGGACCAGGCCGCTACCGTTTGGGACCAGCTCGATGCCGGCAGCCAAGACGAATGGCTACAAAAGCTCTATCGCAGGATAGCCCATACTATTGATGCCGAAAACAAAAAGACAATCAAATTTAAAAGCTGGTTCAAAGTAGCGATGGCCAGTGCAGCCGTATTCGCTGGCTTTTTGCTGGCCTTGTTGCTCTGGCCGAAACAAAAACAACCGACAGCCATGGCCAGCTGGACTACCGTTAGCGCAGCCACAGGCGAAAAACACTACGTCATGTTGGAAGACAGCAGCAGCGTATGGCTCAATAGTGGCGCAAGCATCAGATACAACACTGCCCTGGGCCATAAAAACAGGGAAGTATACCTCAGTGGCGAAGCCTATTTTGATGTCAAACATCTTCCACAAAGGCCTTTTATGGTACATACGGGCAAAATAACCACTACGGTATTGGGTACCGCCTTTAACATCAGTGCCGATAAATTGGGCAACCAGGTAAAGGTTGCCGTAGCCCGTGGAAAGGTGCAGGTTGCCAAAGAGGGGGAAGTATTGGGTCTGTTAATGCCCAATCAGCAAATTGTTTACGAACGGCAACACCAAAGCCGTGTGCAGCGCAACATAGATACCGAGGTCGTGCTGGACTGGCTGCCCGATGACCTGTATTTTGACAACATTACCTTTGGCGAAGCTGCGCTTGCCCTGGCAAAACAGTACGATGTGCAAATCAAATTTAGCAACGAAAAGCTAAAGAACTGCCGTTTCACCGGTACAATCAAAAAAGATAAAACCCTAGACCAGGCCCTCAGGGTGATATGCGAATTTAACAAGGCCACTTACAAGATCAAAAACAATACCGTTACCATTTTTGGTGCCGGATGCGAATAACCAACCTACCTAAAATACGAACCAGAAAAGAAGATAGAAGCCCCAAAAGGGATGGCAAGGCCATAAAAAACTGCGAACCGACGGCAATCGGCCCGCAGGTTTCCTGAAAACAGGATGTTTTAAATCATTTTGACAATCAATAAAACTTTTAAAAATATGAAATTTTCTGCAAAACAGCAGCAAGGTTTGGCTTGGCATGGCTCAGATTCGTTCCGCTTTGTCTCGCCTTTGATGATACAATTTATGCGCATTAGCTTATTAATATTTGTTTTTTCATTTGTTGGGCTGCAGCTGCTTTTTGGCTTGACGCTTAAAAGCCAAGACATAAAGGCAACGCCGGTAACAGTGGGACTGAACAACGAACCGATACACAAGGCGCTCAAAAGAATAGAGAAACAAACCCAGTTCCGATTTTTTTATAGAAAAGACGATATCAAGGCCATGCCTGTTTTAAGTCTGCCGCCAGCCAGCAGAACGGTAGAACAAACCTTGGCTGAGATTTTTCAGCAAAGCGATTTTACTTTTAGGCAGGTAGAAGACAACATCCTGATCGAAAAGAAAAAAATAGGGCAGGCAGCCGAAAGGAGGCTTACAGGTAAGGTTTTCATAGAAAATACCAAAGATCCTGCCATGTACGTGCTCGTTGAGTTTTTAAACAAGGCCGATTCGGCCCTGATTGGCCATGGCTATACCGATACCACGGGTACCTATAATATTTTGGCCAAGCCGGCTACGGCAACGATATTACGCGTTTCGGGTTTGGGCTATCAGGTTTATACCAGAGAGCTGCGCGATTCGGGCGAGCGGGTAGATGTAGAACCCGTTTATTTGAAGCCGAGCATCAACAGCTTAAAAGAAGTCACCATTTCTTCATCGAGACCCTTAATTCAGCGCAAGTCAGATCGTTTTGTAGTGAATGTGGCGAACAGTAGCCTGAGCATCAACAACACGGTTTGGGATGTGCTTAAACAGGTACCTTTGGTTAACGCCGACGATAATGGTTCATTGTCTATCTCTGCCAAGCAAGGGGCCATCGTCTACATCAACGGACGCAAATCGAACCTGAGTGGACAGGCTTTGTTCAATTACCTTAAAAGCCTGCCCAGTGCAACGCTGAACAATGTTGAAATCATAACCACTCCGGGTAGCGAATTCGACGCATCGGGCAATGCCGGAATCCTGAATATTGTATTTAAAAAACGCGAAAGTGATGGATATCAAGGCTCTTTAGCCTTAACAGACCGTCAAGCCACCTATAATTCGCAACAGGTGAGTGGCGCGTTCAACTACCGCCAAAAAAGCCTGGGCATTAATATTACCCCTTACCTTAACCGCGACAGCAAGTTCATCACCGAAAGACATGATTTCGATTTTAGAGGCGCAGCCACCAAGCAGCTCTTAAATTTGTCGGCATTAGACAGAGCCGAGTTCCGTACTTACTATGGTGGCAATTTGGGCGTAGAATACGGTATTGGCAAAAAACAGGTACTGGCGGCTACGCTCAACTATAATCCGAACCGTCAAACTTTAAATTGGGTCAACCACAACAGCTTTATCAACAAAACAACCCGTCAAACCGATTCGAGCTTCGTTTTTACCAATAATAGCAAAATCAAAGGCCATTCGTTAGATGCCGGCCTCAACTATAGTTTCGACCTCGATACCTTAGGGCAGCGCTTAACGGCCAGCGCCGATTATTTCGAATACAGCAACAACACCAACCAACGCACCTATGCCACGGTTGTAGAAACCAACGAAGTAAGGCGAAACGAAATTGCTGTTTTGCCACAACAGATTAAAAACTACACTTTTGCGCTCGATTATAAACTGCCCATTGGCAACCAAGTCAAGTTGAAATTAGGAGCAAGGTCTTTTAATACGGCTACCGAAAACAATTTGTATTATGCCGTAGCCAACGCAGGTGGCACTTATGTAAAAGACGAATTGCGGAGTACCAACTACGCCTACAATGAACAGATCAACGCGGCTTATGCCAGCGCCGATTTTAGTTTGGGCAAGCAATGGGGCCTAACCACTGGGCTAAGGCTCGAACAATCGAGCACCAAAGGCAGGGAAACGATCAAAGATGAAGTGGCGGTAGATAAGGATTACCTGAATTTGTTTCCTACGCTAGCCGTTAATTATGCGCCAAACACAAACCATAATTTTTCGTACACCCTTTCCAAAAGGATAGAGCGTCCCGATTTTTGGCAGCTCAATAACCTGCGGGTTTATAATAATCCCACGCAGTACGCCGAAGGTAATCCCTTTTTGCAGTCGTCTTACATTTTAAAGAACGAACTGAGCTATACCTTAAAAGGCGCCTATATCTTTTTGCTGAGCCATGCCCATATTACCAATAGCTTTTCGCAGTTTTTGCTGGCCAACAACAGCAATAACATTACCAGGATCGTATGGCTCAATTATGGAACGGGCAATATAGCCGACTTTACCTTTATTGCCAATTTTAAAATAGGCAGGCGGGTCAAATCATCGCTAACACTGGCCGGCAACTATACCAGCTACAAGGGGCAGGCGGCCGATGAACCGATTGACAACAGCGGTTTTTCGGGGAGCGTTAAAATGAACAATTCGATTACCCTTTCGCAAAAGGGCCAGTTTTCGGCCTTTGTTAACATCAATTATCTCGCACCCGTTGTGGCCGATATTGGCGAAGGCAGCAAGGGTATGGCCAGGGGAGACCTTGGCATTGGTTTCAGAAAAACAGTGCGACAGTTTGTGTTTACCCTATCGGGTGCCGACTTGCTCAAAACATCGGCCAACAAATCGATAATTAATTCGAGGTATGCCATTACCAACAACAACAATTATTGGGATGCCAGAAGCGTTTCTTTCAACATCAGGTATAATTTTGGCAACAGCAAACTTCAAAAGAACAAGCCTAACGAAAATGCGACGCAGGAAATTATGCAGCGTACCGGCATCTAGTCATTGGTATTTTGAAAGGCCAGCGATGGTGCGTTGGCCTTTTTGCTGGGATCACAAAACCGTTAAAAGCATCGTTTTCAGCTCCGTAATACATTAATTACCTAAGAAATGACTTTTTAAGGAGCAAAGCGCTTCGCAATCAAAAATAAGTAGGCTATATTTACCCTTAGGCCAAATAGCTTATGAAAAAGATACTTTCTATTGATGGTGGCGGGATAAGAGGCATCATACCTGGGATGTTGCTTGTAGCGCTCGAAGACAAACTGAAGCAGGAGAGCAAAAATCCAGATTCGGCCATTGTAGACTACTTCGATTTTTTTGCCGGAACCAGTACCGGTGGCATATTAACCTGTTTATTGCTTTGCCCATCGGAAGACCACCCAACCCGACCCAAATTTTCGGCGAGGGCAGCCTTGGACCTTTACCTCGAGCATGGCAACGAAATCTTTAAAATGAGCTTGCTTAAGCGCATCAGAGCCAAGCTGGGTTTAGCTGGCGAGCGTTATAACAGCCAGATTTTTGAAGGCATCCTGAAAAAATATTTTGGTCAGACCAAACTAAGCCAGCTCATTAAGCCTTGCATCATCAGTGCCTATAACATCGAATTGCGCAAAACGCATTTTTTTAGACAGCAAACCGCCATTACCCGTGGCGAGAGCAGGGATTTTTATTTGAAAGACGTATGCAGGGCCACTTCGGCTGCACCTACCTATTTTAGCGTGGCCGAAATCTATTCATTGGCCAATGTGCGCTATCCCTTGTTGGATGGAGGTGTTTTTGCCACCAATCCCGCGTTAAGCGGCCTGATCGAAGTAACCAAAGCCTACAACCAGACCAAAATAAACGATATCCACCTGTTTTCTTTGGGCACTGGCCGTTCCAGGAGGTCGTACGATTACGATCATTTTAAAAAGAGCAGTGCCATGGCCATCGTACCTGCGCTGATTGACATTATGATGAGCGGCGTGGCCGAAACCAGCGATTTTTTTCTGGAACAGCTTTTCCACTCGGTAGGGAAGGAAAAAAACTACATTCGCATAGAGCCAGATAGCTTAGAAAGTATCAAGGAAGGTTTAGATGCGGCCAATCCATCGAACATTCAAAAACTAGTGGCCTTGGGCGACAGAACTGTCAGCGAAAACGATTTGTTGCTTACCCAAATAGCGCGCTTTTTGATAGAAGAAGAAAGACGCAGTACCAGTAAAATGCCCTGGGATTTCTTGAAACACCGTAATTAGGCTTTCCTGCCATGGTCGCAATCCGCTAAGAAAGCTGTTCTTCAACCGTGGCGTCGGGTGCATTTTTCTTAACCGATTCAATGCCGTTATCCCTTCCAGAAGCACTTTCATACATTTGGCTATTGCCTATAATCTCGCCATTGCCGGCTTTCAGTACAAAATAATGCTTGTCGTTGGTTGAGGTTTTCCTTTCATAGCGGTTATCGTCGTGCGCATTTTTTCTAACCGATTCGATTCCGCTGTTGCAGGAAGCCTTGCTCGAGTAGCCCTGGCTTGTTAAAATGATTTCACCATTTCCAGCTTTGAGGTTAAACTGGAAGTCTCCATTGTTCCTGGTCGAGATGACAAATTTTCCCATAGCTATAAGTTTTAAGTTTTCCACTTAAATTTAAAAAGATATGGAATAAAAAGCAAATGCTATTTAACCTGGTCGCGGTCTAGCGACGAGCTTTCCCTGGTGTCTTTCATGCTTACATAAACAATCAACGAAAGAAATATACAAGCGGTAATGTACCAGTAGTAATACGATTCGTGGCCCCAATCTTTAAACTGCAGGGCGATGTATTCGGCAGTGCCACCAAAAACCGCAACGGTTAAGGCATAGGGCAAGCCAACTCCCAAGGCGCGTATCTCGGCCGGAAAGAGCTCTGCTTTTACGATGGCGTTGATGCTGGTATAGCCGCTTACGATAATGAGAGCAACCATTAGCAAAAAGAAAGCCTGCCACTGCGACGAAGTTTGGCTCAAGGTAGTAAGCAAGGGAACGGTGCCCAATGTGCCCAGCACACCGAAGCTGATGAGCAAAGGCTTGCGGCCAATCCGGTCAGAAAGTGCGCCAAATACAGGTTGCAGACAAGCAAAAATAAACAAGGTGGCAAACGACATCAGCGTAGATTGCTCTTTGCTCAGGTGTACGGTATTGACCAAGAATTTTTGCATGTAAGTGGTATAGGTATAAAAGGCCAGAGTGCCGCCCAATGTTAGGCCAATAACTTTCATGACGGCTTTGGGGTGTTTGAGCAGCTCTTTAAGGGTTCCTTTTCGGCTAGGCTTTACGTGCGCCTGATTTTCGAAGGCTTGGGTTTCTTCCAGGTTTTTTCGGAGGTAGAGCGCAACCAGCGAAAGTAAAGCTCCGAAAATAAACGGAATGCGCCAGCCCCAGGCCAATATTTCGGCTTCTGTTAAAAACAGTTGCTGCAAGGCCAATTGTATGGCAAGGGCTAATAGCTGACCACCGATTAAGGTTACATATTGAAAGCTCGAGTAAAAGCCGCGCCGGTTTTTGCTGGCCATTTCGCTCAGGTAGGTAGCAGATACGCCATACTCGCCACCCACGCTCAAGCCCTGCATCAGGCGGGCGGTTAACAGCAAAACAGGTGCAAAAATACCGATGCTTTGATAGGTTGGTATAAGTGCAATGAGCAACGAACCTAACGACATGAGCAGTACCGAAAGGGTCATCGACTGTTTTCGGCCAATCCTGTCGGCAATGCGGCCAAACAGATAGCCACCCAGCGGACGCATCAAAAAGCCCAAGGCAAAAATACCTGCCGTGTTGAGCAGCTGCACCGTTGGGTTGCCCTTTGGAAAAAACGAAGCCGAAAAGTAGATGGCAAAAGCCGTGTAGGCATACCAATCGTACCATTCTACCAAATTTCCTATCGATCCGCCAAATATGGCCTTGAGCTTTTTGGCAGAGATCTGGTCGTGGTTGCTGGCAACAGGATTTTTCATTATGCTAAGATATTACATTAAATGGATGAACCTGCCTAACCGGGTTAAACGATGAAGAAGTACTTAGGTAAAAAAATGGATAGAAGGGCACAACGTGGTCTAAATGAACGATATTAGTGCCATGATAAGTGCGTCAATTCAGGATAAGGCAAGAGTGGTAGAAATACTCAGCGCCTCTTTTGACCAGAATAAAAGCGTAAACCAGTTGGTCAAACAAGATGGCAGACGACTGCAGCGGATTAAAATGCTGATGGGGTATGCTTTTGATGAATGTATGGAATTTGGTCAGGTGGTCATCTCTAAAGACCGGGATTGTTGCGCACTGGTGCTTTTTGATGAGCGAAAACACTTTAGCTTCCGCTCGCTTTTCAGGGACTTGAAGCTTACGCTTTTCATAGCTGGGCTTGGCAATATTGGTCGCGTAATGACCAAAGAAAAAATGGTGAAGCAAGCCCATCAGGAGCTTGCCCAAGGCAAACCAACTTATCACCTCTGGTTTATTGGAGTCGATCCATCAGTACAGGGCCAAGGCGAAGGATCGCACCTGCTAACGGCTTTACTGGCCGAAAGCAAGGCGTTGGGTCGTTTGTTGCTTTTAGAAACCTCAACCGAAAAAAACCTGCCTTTTTATGCCAAGTTCGGTTTAAAGATATATAAGGAAATAGATGCAGGCTATCCAATCTATCTCTTGAGCTATTGATTTTTTAGCCTTCAAATGGCTAACTTGACCATTCGATTATCCTTTATGAAAGTTAAGCGCATTGTTGCCAATATCCATACGGCAGAACTATCCAAAGCCAAGGTCTTTTACCAAGATATATTAGGCTTGGAATTGCTGATGGACCAAGGCTGGATTGCCACTTATGGCAACAGCAGTAAGATGGATGTCCAATTGAGTGTTATGCAGGAGGGCGGGTCGGGAACCGAAACACCCGATCTTTCTGTGGAGGTAGACAATGTTGACGAAGCCCTCGAATTGATGCAGGCCGCGCAGTTCCACATCGAATATGGTCCGGTTAACGAACCTTGGGGCGTACGCAGGTTCTATGTGCGCGATCCTTTTGGGAAGTTGGTTAATATTTTGATGCATTTGTAGGATTTTTACAGCCAACAATGAGTATAGCAAGCAAGCCACAGAAATCTGTTAAACTGTGCCTTGTTTGTTGTGCTGTGGGGCATGCTACACTAATATGAGCCCATCCAGGTAATATTTTTGCATAGCTATAGTTTTATCGGAGCTAACTCTTATTTTTAAATAAAAATAATTGTCTTGAAAAATAACTGCCGTTATGTAACACTTTACCTTTACATCCTATTGCTTTCGCTGTATGGTACCGTGGCCTTTGCCCAAAAATCAAAGCCCGATACCGTAAAGGCTGGCATCTATGTAACCAGCATCCACGACATTAATTTTAAGGACAAAGAGTACACGGTCGATTTTTGGCTTTGGCTCAAATACAAAAACAAGGACTTCGATTTTGTAAACAACCTCGAAATTCCGCAGGCCAAATCCATCAGCAAATCTTTTTCTACCCTCGATAGCACCGGGCACCGCATGTACCTGCTCATGAAAATCCAGTGCGTGATGAAAGATTCCTGGGCCATCAACAATTTTCCCTTCGATAAGCAGGCACTTCGCCTATCTATAGAAAATTCGCAATTTGATAAAGATGCACTTGTTTTTGTACCCGATACAGTAGGCAAGCAATACGATCCCAGGTTTACGTTGCGGGGCTGGAATATCGACAGTTTGACCTTAAAAAGCGCTGTCAAAAAATATGAAACCGCCTTTGGCGACGAAAGTATTAAGCCCGCACATACCGAATACAGCAGTTTTAAGGTGAAGATCAATATCAGCAGAGATGCCCTTGGCCTGTTCCTGAAAATGTTTCTGGGGATGTATGTAGCATTTTTTATCGCATTGATGTGCTTTTTTATCCACGCCGATAGCATCGATTCGCGTTTTGGCCTGAGTGTAGGCTCGCTTTTTGCCGTTATTGGCAACAAATATATTATTGATGGCTCTCTGCCTGATTCGAGCTCCTTTACCTTGGTGGATATGCTGCACGGTTTAACGCTGATTTTTATCCTTGTGGTAATCATCTGTACGGCCATTTCGCTTCAAATGATCAAGAAGGGGAAAGATGCCAAGGCAGACCGCCTAGACCGTAGGTTTTTCTTGCTGCTTCTGGTCGCTTATGTATTGCTCAACGCATTTTTGATCATCAGGGCGGGCATACTCAGGTAAAAATCTAGAGGATTTTCGGCACACTCATTTCTAAGCAGGGGCTATGGCTGAGGAGGTGTAAAAATGCATCGACAATTAAACAGCTGCTCAAAATGCTAGGGACGGAGAGGCAATCTTTAAGCCCCCCAAATCAGGTTGAACATCGGCGGTCTTTCCGTCGCTTGCTCAAGAATAGAATAGCGCTTTCTTCATTGGGATTTTGGAAGCCCTTCAGTCAAAAACCTGATTTCACATTAAAATCAATTGTCGTTGTTTTTGTTACAAATAAGCTTCCTTATCCGGTCTTTTTCTAGATCGATGAAAATTAAACCCCATATATTTCGTGCCAAATGTATTTTTTTAATCAAAAGTTAAATAATTAAAAAATTTGTGTAAAATATTCTACAATTTTTCAAGATATTGATGTAATATTTTACACAAAATGTAGAATATTTTACCCTGTATCAATTTTTGTTCCTATTTTAGGAGAGAGAACTATTAATACACAAACGTCTCCCTATTTATGTTTGGTTTAGGACATTTGCGCTCTTGCAATGCATGCTTTTTTTGAAATATGTATTGCGTTACGGTGCTAAATATATGGAAGCCATCAGGGCTAACTTCACAGCGCTTGCTGTGCTGTCTGATCTTTGCTGCCCTTTCGTGTTTTGCATTGACAACCTTTGCAGAAGGTAGTAAAGATCTTTACCCTGCAGGAGCACAAGGTAATAGGGCCTTTCTGTATGCCAACATCGATGGTACCAACTATACAGACCGGTTTCCTTTTAAAACCAGGGGCGCCCATTTCGTTTATGCCAAATCTGGCGAAACTATTGCCGTGGCCTCAAGTGCTATCGGGGTAAACAACGGGCGGATTGTCGTTACCTCGCCCGATGGAAATTCGACTACCTATAATGTGAGCGCTGGTGTTGGGCTTATTCCAAACCGAACAGCAGAGCTGTCGGGGCCGGGCGTGGGCTATACGCCTATCAGCATTTCGGTTGCTGCTGCGCGTACGGGCGTATGGATGGTCGAATTCCTGGCGCCTGTGGGCAATGGCAACAGTAGTGACATTACGCCACCAGATGTTTTGGCCGATGGAAACTGGACCCAATCTACCGGCAATACCGCAAACTATATCGCCGCATGGGATGTATCGGTAAGAAATGTTGCGGGCACAGCTTGGCTAACAGGCCGTGTTTACACCAATGTTTTAAACCTTGGAATCCGGAATAACTTTACCAGTAGTGCAAAAGGGTTTTATGTAACCAATTACATTCTTACCGAAGATGGAAGGGCGTACCGTGTAAAAACCAATGGCAACAATGGTTGGGCCTTTACGTTTTTTTCTAACAACAATGGTTTTGCCGTTGGAGGTGTAGCCACTTATAAGAGTTTAAATGCATCTACAACAGCTGCCCTTTCTGGCCTCCACGATCCAAGAACACTTGATGATGCCTTGAACAAAACCCATAAGATTTTTTACAACAAGCCCAATGCCGATCTTCCAGAAACGGTGCCGGCCTATATCAGTGCGGCCAATCAAACTACCTGGCTCAAAAAAACAGCCGTTTTGCCAGTCATTACCGATCTGAAATTTACTGGCATTGAGGGTAGCGATGGAAAGATCAGTTATAAAGGGGCAAAAATTACTTTTACGGCTTCGGCATCAGGAAGCTACCAAATTACCATTCCCATGGCCAATGGTGCCGACCGGGTTATCAATGGTTCTGCCGTGGCAGGCGCTAACGAAGTATTTTGGGATGTAAAAGATGCCAATGGGAATTTCTTGCAGCCGGGGCCAATTTCACCGCTGGTGCAAACTTTTTTGCGGTCGGCCGAGGTTCACTTTCCATACATCGATATGGAAATCAACCCGCAGGGTTTGATCATCGAACTGATAGAAAATAATACGAGTTACAATGTTAACCCTGCCAATCCCAATCCATCAGAATATAGCGATATTGTGTACTGGGACGACGTAAATATTACCAATGCAGGGGTTCCGGGCAGCAATAGTTCCAACCCGGTAACCAATTTAACCGGAGTAAGCAGCAATACCAACGGGCACAAGTTTGGTGCTTATAGCAATAGTAATCAATTTGGTGATGAGCGTTCGATGGACACCTGGACCTATATCGAAAGTGGTAAAACTACCCAATTGGTCAATATCGAAATATTCAAGGCAGATTTAAAGATAGAATCGATCAGCCCAGATCTATCCAAGTACTTTTCAGACCGGACAATTACTTACACGGTTAAAGTACAAAATGCCGGCCCTTCGGCTGCTGATGGATCGCGTTTAGCCATTTCGTTGCCTGCCGGATTAACCATTGCCTCTGTAGCAGCGGCCAATCAAAGCGCGGGTGTAACGGTAAGCAATACCGTTACGGGCATACAGAATTATACCGCCACGCTGAACATGCCTAACCAAGGCACCATCGACGTTGTTATCGTAGCCACCTTTTCAGGAAGTTATAACCAAACATTCAGCAACGCAAAAGCGAGCATATTGAGGCCAGCCGATGTAGGCGACCCTGATGCCACGGGCAATAATGTTTTGGGTCCGGTAGATGCTGACGAGGAATGTTTAAATGGTGCGGCGTCTGGCGTTGGCCTTTGCAACAACATTAAATACAATACGGTTAATGGCCAGGAAGTATGCCAAGGGAGTAGCATTGCGGCCGTTAGCTATCCGTTATCGGCAGATGGTACACAATTTGAAAATTCGACGCTTCCAGCAGGCTTAAGTTCACAGGATGCAGGCGGCAATCGGACGATTAGCGGTGCCTTATCATCGTCAGGCGTACAAACTTTCTATATCAAAACGCTGAATACCAAAAGAACGCAAACCAATGTGATCTTGAGGTCTAATGTTTTGCCAACTGCCACTACAGATGGTCCGTTAAGCGTTTGCGTTGACGCCACCGATAACCCAGTTGTTAGTTTTAAGGGCACTGGTGCCACAGGCGCTTATGAATTTAGCTATACAATTAACAACGGCAGCACACAAACCGTTGCAACAGCTTCGGGATCGGACACGGCAACGGTGCCTATACCTGTAAATAGTGCCGGCGTACTTACCTATAAGCTGGTGTCGGTCAAAGACCTGGCCACGGGCTGTAGTCAGGCAATGAATGCAAGTGTTGCTGTTAATGTTCAGCCCAAACCCACAAAAGCACATATTCAATTAAATAATTAATAAAAAAGCATCCAAAACAATGAAAACAACATTTATCAAAACAATTCTCGCGGCATTTATCATCATCCTTGGCATGAATGCAACAAGTAAAGCGCAAACTTACTACCCGGTTTATTTATGCGATGGCGGAACGGCAACACTGCATAGCCCTGAAGAAAGTACCCTAACAAACGGAGATAAGGTTCATTGGTATTTAGAGGGCGTTGAAGTAGCGAGCAAAACCTATACTGGAACAGCCAACGAAACCAATTATGTGACTCCGAATAATCTTTCGGCGGGCGTGCATAATTATACCAGCAGGATAGAATCGGCTGCCGGCTGTTGGGGAGATCTTTCAGATCCTTTCCAGGTTTACCAATTGCCGAGCAAAACACTTGCCTTAGCTGCAAATAATGCCTCTTATTGCGGTGGCGATGCAAGTTTGAGCTCGATTATCACGGCTACGGCTACACCAGCCCAGACATTGCCTGCAGGCATAGAATACGCTTATGTATGGTCGGCAACAAAAAATGGAGCAGCAGTAACTCCACTTTCAGGAATAGGTTCTGACGATGGCTCAAAGACTGATGTTAATAAATTTACCTTGAATACAACTGGTGCTGGCACTTATGTTTTCAGTGCAACCGTAAAATATGTAAAAACGGCGGCTAATACGGGCGTGCTCAAATCGGGCGATAACAATGGATGCGAGGTTACGGCAACCGCAACACAAACCGTAACTGTAACGCCGAAACCAGTTAAACCTACCATTATTGTCCAATAGTATTGCTAGCAGACCACTGGGTTGAACGTAAAACGGTACATATTACTGGCGTTCTTCTTGCTGTTGGCCACTTGGGCATTTGCACAGGCAAATCCTCATGTTGTTAGAATTCGTTTGGGTTCTTCGGTCAAATTCGCAGTAAGAGATCAGGCTGGACTTTCCTCGTTCCAATGGTATCGAGATGGGAAAGCTATAGCCAATGCTACCGCACCAATCTATACGGCCAGCGTCGCGGGTTTGTACCAAGTGGTAGCTATCAATGCTGAAGGATGTAAGTCGGATCTTTCGGATGGTTTTTTATTAATAATTGAATATGCGGACTTAGCAGTCCATAAAATTTCCGAAAAACGATATGTAGGGCCGGGTGAAGCCTTCGAATATCAGATTTCAGTGCAGAATAACGGCAATATCGATGCTACTGGAGTAGAAGTGGTAGATAAACTGCCAAGCAACCTAAAATACATGGGCATTATTGGCGACCCAATGGACAACGTTAGCGTTGTTAACAATGTCATTTCGTGGAAGATACCTTTATTGGCAAACGGTCAAAAAATGGTTTTATCGCTAAAAACTACAGCAATTAAGGCCGAAAAAGTGGTGAACACCGTTAGTGTAACCGGGCTTGAGCCCGATCCGAATTTGGCCAATAACATAGCTACCGATGTGAAGGAGATTATTGGCGAAGTCATCGTGCCTAATGTCATTACGCCAAATGGAGATGGCAAAAATGATGTCTTTAAGATACATGGGCTGGAGCTTCATCCCGAAAATACCCTGTCTATTTTTAACAGGTGGGGCAATGAGGTGTATAGGAGCAATGGTCCCTACAAAAACGATTGGAACGGGAATGGTCTTAATGAGGGTACCTATTACTACTTGTTGAAGATTAGGGATAAAGATGGTAGCGAGAGAAGCAGTACAGGTTGGATTACGTTGATCAAAGATTGATATGTGGAAATTAACTAAGCTTATTTTAATGTTGTGTTTGGCCACTCCGTGTTTGGCCCAGCAAGATGCGCAGTATAGCCAATATATTTTCAATGGTATTTATATCAATCCGGCATACGCGGGATATCGCGAACGCATCAACATCAATGCCACCTATAGAAGCCAATGGGCTGGTGTTAATGGTGCTCCCAAAGGCTTTACTTTGGCGGCAGATGCGCTCATGCCCAACGAGCGTGTTGGCCTGTCATTGGTGATGAGTACAGAGCAGTTGGGTGCCCAGAAAAATATTTCGGCCTTTGCCAACTATGCCTATCGCTTGCCGATTAACGAAGAAGAAACTTCGAAGCTTGCCTTTGGCCTGGGCCTTGGTGTAATGCAGTCGGGCTTAAATGGAGACCTGCTCAATCCGATAGATTTGGACGATAATTATATTCCAAACGGAACGGTCAAGCAAATAGTGCCCGATATACATGCAGGCGTTTTTTTCTCTACACCCAGAATGTATATCGGTGCATCGGTTAACAATCTGATTGGCAAATATATATTGGACAAAAGGTCTCTGGATTACAATTTTCCAACACCGAAGCCCCATTTTTATCTAACAGGCGGCGTATTGATTCCTATGGTAGAATATGCCATTGATTTTAAGCCTTTCTTTTTGATCAAAGACGACATCAAAGGTCCGACGGTGATGGACATCAATGCTTTTTTCCTATTCAAGCAGGTGGTTTGGCTAGGCGCAGGCTATAGAACCGGCATCAACCTGTACAAAAAACCAGCCCTACAGGGAGATTTCAACAGCAAAAATGCCCTCATTGGCATGGCCGAGATATTTGTGAGCCAACAGCTCAGGCTGGGCTATTCGTACGATCATAGCATGAGTAAATTAGCTGGTTATGCCGGCTCCACCCACGAAATTTCCATCAGCTGGAACTTTTACACCACCAAAGAAAAACGCTTGTACTTCTGTTATTTCTGAGCGGTTTACGAAAGCTGGGTTCCGCTGGGACGAAATGCCATCTAGAGAGTAATCCAGAATCTAAACCCACTGCACAAAACATTTTCCATAAAAAAAGCTTCTCATGAAAATGAGAAGCTTTGTGGAGCCGAAGGGGTTCGAACCCTTGTCCAGTTGTGTTCTAAATTATGCCTTCTACATGCTTATTTTCCAATTCATTGTAGGGAGTAGACGGGCTGGAAACCGACCTTGTCTTGCTCCTTAGGTACTTTGTTTCGCCATTGCAGCGCACCATGCAACAGCTAGCGTCGTTATTTCGATGCCCCGGTTTCTAGCCTAACAATGCGGCAACTAGAGGGACAAAAGCTTGCGTAATTCTAAATTAGGCAGCTAAGGCGTAGTTATTTTCGCCAATTATTGTTTGAACGTTATCTTTTAAGTGCTCTCCGTACAACGCACTGCATGCTTACATACTCAGCGCCACCCTGTCAAATCCAAAACGGCCCCATCTGTAAGTTTCCAATTCCGGGCTTGTTGCTTCACAACAAGTAGAACTGGATAACAAAGATACAAAATAAATGCCAAACTAAGCTGTTGGCAGGCTTTTTTTATTGAATGGCCTTAGAAAAACAGCCTACGGAAAACAGTAAAAAGATGAAATGTTTCTCGGTTATGTTTGTAGGTATTTAAACCTAATGCATATGATGGAAAAAATTGAAGCAATTAAACCCGGACCAAAACCTAAAAAAGAGGATGGAGAACTGGACAAAAGACGCCGGGTTACCCCCGAGAAAAAGGAGAAATATCCTCCATTAAAGCCACACAAGGGGGGGTTATACACATCTGACGCTGCCGACGAACCACGACATGTGGTGATGTCGGGGGGGGGCGGGGGGGTAGAAAGGGGGGGGGGGGGGGGGGGGGGGGGGGGGGGGGGGGGGGGGGGGGGGGGGGGGGGGGGGGGGGGGGGGGGGG
>NZ_JAELUC010000240.1 GCF_016429155.1 Pedobacter sp. ASV12
AACGCTGTCCTACGATGCGATGGGCAACATCGCTTCGCTGAGCAGGTTTGACGGCACCACGACCAAGACCGGAACCTACAGCTATGCCGGCAACCAGTTGACTGGTATTACGGGCGGGGCATTGGCTACGGGTGCCTACACCTACGACGGCAACGGCAACGCCACCACAGACGGCAGGAACGGCGTAACGCTGGCCTACAACTACCTGAACCTGCCGGTAAGCGCCGTAAAAAGCGGGCTGAACCTCAGCTACGTCTACGATGCCACCGGAGCCAAGCTGAAGAAGGTGAACGGTACCACCGGCACGGCCACGGACTACGTAGACGGCATCCAGTACACCAACGGCACGATCGACTTCATCCAGACCGAAGAGGGGATTGCACGCAGGGGCGGGGGCAGCTACAGCTACGAATACAACCTGACCGACCACCTGGGCAACGTGCGGTACACCTTCAACAGGCACCCGGTTACGGGCCAGCTGCAGCCCCTGCAGGCCGACGACTACTATGCCTGTCTCTTATACACATCT
>NZ_JAELUC010000241.1 GCF_016429155.1 Pedobacter sp. ASV12
CCATGAACGTACTGTTGCCGGCACGGAAAAAATTAATCGACTTTTTGTAAAGTGGATAGGTCAGGTTCTTCCATTGCTCCATCACCATGTTTTCTTTCGAATTTAGTTTGCCATTCAATACATAGGTAGAATCGTTGAGGGTTACATCAAGCTGCTCGCCACCCTTAAAATAGAAGTTGTAGTTATCGGTTCCCGACAAATCGTTGCCCATCCCGATTACGTAGATGCCTTCGTATTCGGGATAGAACATCAAGCCAAACCGGCCTGTTTTATTGGTTGTTACATTGGCAATTTCTACCAATCTGCCATCATTCACCTTGAATAGTTTGACGATGTTACGTTTTGATTTGAGCAATCCTTTTACCTGCACGGGATTTTGTGCAAGACTGGTTAGCGAGAGTGTGGTTAATAAGATGGCGATAAGAATTTTATTGATTTTCATATGTTGAATAATAGTTGAACTGCTATTTACCATAGCAAATTTGATTTGATCAGTTGATTGATAGATTGTGATGCATTTATTCCCTGTAGCTTACGTCGACAATTTTGCCAAGGCCAGTAAACGACTTATACAGCTGTCTCTTATACACATCTGACGCTGCCGACG
>NZ_JAELUC010000242.1 GCF_016429155.1 Pedobacter sp. ASV12
CTGTTGCTGGTGTAGATATAGATGGCGGTGGTGGTATATTCCGTGGTGAGAATATTTTGGAACTATATAAGTCTCGAACAATGATAGAGAGAGCCTTGTTAAGTAAAGTTGATAAGGATGGACAGAAAGTCTTATTGCTTGACAGCTACATTGACTTTAATCATTTGAAAAAAGATTGGGCAGAAAATGAGCAGTTAAAGAACATCACATTTAATGAAGTAAAGTCAAGAGATTCATTAGTGCAGCTATCTAGGCTTCAAGACAGTATATTAGGCAAAATAGTTGATGATATCAATCAGAACTATTTAGCCGTTAGTAAACCAGATAAGAAACTAAGTATTATAAAGGCAGACGTAAGATCAGAGAATGAGTTTTTTGCCAAGAAGTTTAATGAAGAGATAGTTAAAACTGTGAATGATTTCTACGTTCAAACGAAAACCAAGAAGTCATTACAAAATATTGATATTTTAAGAGAGAAAAGAGATTCGGTAAATGCAGTAATCAAAGGTGCAATTTCATCAGCAGCGGTTGTTACAGATCAGACACCTAATTTAAACCCAACCAGACAATTTCAAAGAATTGTACCAATACAGCAATCACAGCTAT
>NZ_JAELUC010000243.1 GCF_016429155.1 Pedobacter sp. ASV12
AGATGTGTATAAGAGACAGGTAAAGGCCTGTACGTATCAGCCGTACCGGTTGCCCCTTGCAGAGGGTTTCCCCCATTTGAAATCACATAGGATTTTTCCCAAATAGATTCTTTTGTATAACTGGTATGATGAAAAACATCGGCATAGTCATCTACTAGGGCAAAAAGTCCTGAATTGATCACTTTTAAGGCTTCTTCTTTTGCATTTTTATAATATGCAGTCTGTTTCATTGGGCTACCGGCCATGGTAAGGTAAACCTTCGACAAGAGTGCAGAGGCCACCAATTTGTATACCCTGCCAGTAACAGGTGCCTTATCAGGCAGGTTTTGTGCGGCAAAGGTAAGATCGCTCAAGATCAGTTTGTATATCTCGGCTTGTGGGGTACGAGGTAGCCGTAAGCTTGCTGGATTATTATCAACGATAACTTTTGTTGGCATTGGGATATCGCCATATAACTGAACCAGATAAAAATAGGCATATGCTCTCATAAACTGTGCTTCGGCAGTTAACTGATTTCTCGTTGTTTGGTCTAAGG
>NZ_JAELUC010000244.1 GCF_016429155.1 Pedobacter sp. ASV12
AGATGTGTATAAGAGACAGGCGCTGGTGCGGCTGCTCTTTATGGTTCAGATGCTTCAAACGGTGCGTTGATCATCACAACCAAAAAAGGTAAAAGAGGCGAATCTAACATCAAAGTAGGTAACACGATCAGTTTTGAGCAAGTAAGTTTCTATCCTCAAATGCAAAAATTGTTTGGTTCAGGTTCGTCTCCTGATGTTCAGGAATACCTACCTTACGAGAACCAACAGTATGGTCCTGCTTTCGATGGTACTATTCGTCCATTGGGTACGCCTATTTTTGATGGCCGTTTACAAATGGTACCTTATACTTACAACAGTTCAAAGTATGATTTTTGGGATACTGGTATCACCAACCAAACAGATTTTTCTGTTTCTTCTGGCGATGAGAAATCGACAACTTATGCTGCAGGACAGTATGTAACCGTTAACGGTACAACTCCAAAAGACAAATACAATCGTTTCTCGGCTCGTTTTAACGGAACCCGTGATCTTGGAAACAGAGTGTCAATCGAGTTCAATACCAACTACGTTCAAAACAGATACGATC
>NZ_JAELUC010000245.1 GCF_016429155.1 Pedobacter sp. ASV12
GGTCGCCTACTGTTGGCCTAGAGAAAGGGTTATTAACCACAATCGAACATTATCGATCTATTATTGATGGCTAAAAAACTTAAGATATTATATTATTCAGATTGTACATTTTTTGCGGGCTGCGAAAATATGATCGCTTCTTTTTTAAATAATGAAGACCTAAATAATAGATATGATGTGTGCTTTTTATACTGTTTATCAGAAGCCTATACAGCTGGTTTAAATGGTAGGGTGGCTGTCGAAGGAAAGTCCATCATGTCAATTAAGCTGCCTAGACCTAATCGGGTTCATGATTATTTCAAACAAAAGATTGCAAATAGAAAGCTAAGAATGATTATCTCGGCTCCAATCATGTGGATTTGGAAGTATTATTGCGTTTTTTTTTCCATCTATCCGCTCTATAAAAAACTCAAGCCTCTTCAAATCGATGTGTTGCACATCAATAATGGGGGATATCCGGCCGCTGTTTCTTGTTACGCCATGGTATTTGTTGCCTCCATATTAAGAATAAAGAAAGTAGTATATGTAGTCAATAACATTGCTGAGGGTTATAAGAATCCGTTAAGATGGCTAGACTGGGGCTTGGATCAGTGG
>NZ_JAELUC010000246.1 GCF_016429155.1 Pedobacter sp. ASV12
ACATAAACTCTACATCATCAATAATTGGCGTAGCTCCGAATCTGCCAGATGCATACCACTTATCTAAAGGAGTATTCAAACGCACACCCTCCAAATCAGAACATCTAAATAAAATGCTTTCTCCGCGTTCATTCTTCTCCGTAAACCAAACTTGGTCACGCCTAAAGGTATCATTGCTCAACTGCGTAATATCATGTGTTGCAAAAATCAATTGTGCATTTTTTTTGTTAAGCTCCGGATGATGAAATAATTGTATCAGAAAGCGAGTGATATTTGGATGCAAATTCTTTTCTAATTCATCTACAACCAATGTTCGCCCTTCTTCAAGTGCATCTATAATTAAACCGCCTAAAGCAAATAAATTTTTGGTTCCTGTAGATTCCTGTGCCACCTCAAATGTGTACTCTCCAACTTCCTTACCGTTTTCGTACAAAGGATGCGAGGTTTTAATATCATATTTAAAACGATCTTGAATTCGACCCATAACCTCCTGCGGGATAGAATTAGGAAAATTAAACTTATCCCAATCCTGTCTCTTATACACATCTCCGAGCCCACGAGACAGTACTCATGATCTCGTATT
>NZ_JAELUC010000247.1 GCF_016429155.1 Pedobacter sp. ASV12
CCCCCCCCCCCCCCCCCCCCCCCCCCCCCCCCCCCCCCCCCCAACCCCACCTGTCGTGGTTCGTCGGCAGCGTCAGATGTGTATAAGAGACAGAAGCAGAACAACGAGCAGAAGAATTCTTAACCATCAGAACCTGGTACGAAGATCAGCAGGTAAAAATCAGCATCAAGGATTCGGGCATCGGGATGACCGAAGAAGTGAAACACCGTATCTTTGAACCTTTCTTTACCACCAAAGATATTGGCGAAGGCACAGGCCTTGGTCTTTCTATCGTGTTCAGTATCATTGAGAAACACAAAGGTCACATAGAAGTTATATCCAAACCCGATGAAGGTACAGAATTTATTATTACCTTAAATGTAAATCCATAACCAGCTGCAAAAATGAAGTCTCCGAGTGTAAGAGTTTTATACATTGACGATGAAGAAAATAACTTACAAGCCTTCAAGGCCAGTTTCAGAAGGCAGTACGAGATTTATACCTGTCTCTTATACACATCT
>NZ_JAELUC010000248.1 GCF_016429155.1 Pedobacter sp. ASV12
CCTGAACCAGTCTGAATACATGATATAATTATCTGGTAATTTCTTTAATAAAGCCTTTTGCTCATCGGTAAGAGGCTTTATCTTTTTGGCAGGCATGCCTGCATACAAAAATCCGCTTTCGCAGATGGTATTTTCCAAAACCACTGCTCCTGCAGCTATAATGCAGCATTCTTCAACCACTGCATGGTCCATTACAATAGCTCCCATACCAATCAGCACATGGTCTTTTACCTCACAGCCATGAACAATGGCATTGTGCCCTACTGAAACCCTGTTGCCAATGTGCGTACTTGCCTTTAAATAGGTGGCATGGATAACAGCTCCATCCTGTATATTGGTGTCGTTGCCTATGGTGATGGTATTTACATCTCCCCTGATTACGGCATTGAACCAAACCGAGCAGTTATCGCCCATGGTTACATCGCCAACTATGGTGGCATTAGGTGCAATAAAACTGTTGTTGCCCCACTTCGGGTGGATATCTTTAACTGGTAAAATAACTGGCATTTGTTGTTGGATTTGAGATGTGAGTATTAAGCTATGATAACTGAAAATTTCGAGCTGAAAACTAAATAAT
>NZ_JAELUC010000249.1 GCF_016429155.1 Pedobacter sp. ASV12
CAAGGGAATAGGTTTCGAAGCTACCAGACGGTTGCTCCAAATTGCTTTTTCCGACCTCAAACTCGAACATGTTTTTTTACACGTCCATCCAGAAAATATCGTAGCTATTCGTTGCTACCATCGAGCCGGATTTGAAGCCGTTGCGCTTGAAAATGAAATGCTCAAAATGGTTGTTAAAGCGAGTTCGTTTATCGGCGCTCCGTCCAATTGACCAAAGCAACTTTGCACGCAATCGAGCAATTTAATTTTAAAGGTTCCTAAGGCCGATCTGAAAGTAAAAGAACCGAAGGCTTTTGGCATGGCCTAGCTATGAAATCCCAAATCAGATTAATGTAAATCATCATGAAAAATACAGCCACTCGTGCCTTTGTTATTCCTTTGGCGCAAAAAACTGCTTGGAACAGATATGTTTCGGCCGCTTTAAAATATGATTTTTACCATACCTGGGATTATCAGAATTTAACCAAAAATGGCGAAGCAATGCTTTTCGTTTTCGAAGACCAGGCTAATTTTATTGCTTTTCCATTGCTAAAAAGCTGTCTCTTATACACATCTCCGAGCCCACGAGACAGTACT
>NZ_JAELUC010000024.1 GCF_016429155.1 Pedobacter sp. ASV12
GAATACCTGCATTAAAACAGAAAGGTTTTGAGCACTCTCCTTTTTCCAGCGCGTGGTTTGGCCGGAATAACCTTATTGATTCTACCTATAAATTATGTAGAATTTCCAAGAACTCTGAATTAGAAATGTTAACTACCCACATAACAAGAGAGGATAGTTGGATTCAAATTTTTCTGAACATCTTTAAACTAGAACCGACAATAAACGCTTTAACCGAATTGAAAGAAAGAGACGGTATACAATTTGGATTACCTCCAAACAATATGACTGAAATGCGCTTAAGGATGGATGATTATAAGGGGCCACCCCTGTTTCATGGCGTGAGACATAAGCTCAAATCTTTCTATACTGAAAAGGGATTTGAAGAAAGCGTTCAAAATCTGGGAGAGCTCATCAAAAAAGACATGGAAAACATAGACCATTTTATAAAGAGATGGCATGAGCTCCACAAGCCTACTGTAACCGATTGGGAAGGGAATAAAATAAGCTCTTGACAACCTTTAAGTCAACCCATGCAAAGTAGCCAGCTTAATCAGTTCGGCTACATTTTTAGCCCCAAACTTCTGCATCAGGTTGCGTCTGTGGGTTTCGATGGTAAGCGGACTGATGAAAAGCTTATGGCCGATATCAGCGGTGGTAAGGCCTTCAGCAATCAATGGCAGGATTTCTTTTTCCCTGGCCGTTAATGTCGGAAATCCTTGGGGCATAATGGTTGATGGCCTGGCCATAATGCCTTTTACCTCTTCGCTTAGGGCCACTTGTCCGCGGATAGCCGTATTTAAACAATCCATCAACTCATTGGCCGATGCGTTTTTCAGCAGATAACCACTTGCTCCATGTTGCAAAGCCTGCATGATAATGCTTCTTTCGCTATGGTTGCTCAGGATGATAATGTTGGTTTCGGGATGTTTTTGCTTGATTTCCTTGCATAAATCCAAACCGTTTTTATCGGGCAAGGTAATGTCGAGCAGCACAATATCCACAATTACGCCGTTCAAGAACTTCAAAAACGATTCGCCGGTATGAAACGACCCTACCATGTCGATATGTGGTTTATCCAAAAGCAAAAGCTTAAGGCCTTCTACAACAATCGGATGATCATCCACTATGGCTAAAGTTATTTTTTCGGGCAGCATGCACTTCAATATTTAGGCTGTTTTTACCAATTCGCGGAATAAAGTTCCACTTTTTCAGCGCTCTTCCAACGAGAGGGTTAAACTAGGCATTTGAATAGTTTTTCTCAAAAAAATCAGAAAAATCCATGAAAACCAGTAGACAAATTTCATGGCATACGGGTATTTAAAATCATGCTTCCACCTACTAAGTTTGGGTATGGTTAGCCAGTAAAACACACTGGCTCTGGAGAAAAAAATTACAAGTTGTTAGAATTCAAAAATAACAGGTTATGAAAAACATCTTTTTATTCGTGTTTGCGATTGCTCTCTTATTGAGTGCCAACCAATCTTTAGCGCAGAATGCCGTAGACCGTGGGCTTGGGAAAGCCAAAGAGGTAGGAAATACCGTTGATAATGCCAAAAACACAGCCGACAAACTGCTGGGCCTGTTTGGCAAAAAGAAAAAAACCGAGGCCGAGAGCACTACCGTTATTTCGATCAATGGCGGCACGTTGGCTACCATCAAACAAATCAAGGCCGATGTTGAAGCCTGTAAAGGCGTTACCGAAAGCGCCATGAAGTTTAGCTCAACCGGCTCAAAAATCACGGTTAAGCATGCCGGCACTACCGAAGATTTATTAAAACTATTGCAGACCAAATCAACGGCTTTTGGCGATAAAAATATTACCGGAATAGATGAAGGCGAAATCGGCCTTAAGGTAAACTAATTTAAAATTGTTTTTAAAGTAAACAGCTTAGTGAGTTCAAGGGCTGCCTTAAGGGGTAGCCTTTGTTGTTTATATTCGGCTTATAAAATTGAAAAAACTGGTTTATATTTGATCGCCATGCTGCTAAAGGCGGGCAAGCCTTGTCGTTAGCTTATTAGTGTCCCATCATCTGTACTCAATTTTTTCAAAGTGAAATTAATTGCCACCTTCCTGCTTGTGTTTGCCGTGCATGTTGTCCACGCCCAAACCTCAAATGCTGATAGTACCCAAAAGCTGAGCGAGGTAATCGTTAAGGGATACTTTAATCCACAAACTTTGCTACGCACACCGGCCGCAGTTAACCTGCTAGACAGCAACCAATTTCAAAACCAGCCCAGGGCCTCCTTAATAAGCCTTGCGAATACCGTTCCGGGTGTGAGAATGGAGGAAAGGTCGCCCGGCAGCTATCGGCTTTCATTGCGGGGCAGCTTATTGCGTTCGCCCTTTGGCATTCGAAATGTAAAAATATACTTCGCCGATTTTCCACTTACAGATGCCGGTGGCAATACTTACCTCAATCTCATCGACTTGGCTGGCATCGGCAACCTCGAAATTTATAAGGGCCCGGAAGCCAGCACATTTGGTGCAAACACAGGTGGTGCCCTGTTGATCAATCCGCTTTTAAAAGCAAAAAACGAAATCGAGCTTGGAGTAGATGCCGGATCTTACGGTCTTTTCCACCAAACGGCTAGTGTTGATCGGGTTTACCCCCATTATCGTTTCAATATAACCGAGGGCTATCAAAGAAGTGATGGCTACCGGCAAAATAGTGCCTTGCAAAGAAAGTATGTACAAACTACGCAACAATGGAACTACAATTTAAGGGGGCAACTAAAGGCTTTCGTATTTTTTAGCGACCTCAGCTATGAAACCCCTGGTGGATTAACCGCACAGCAACTGGCATCGAACCCTAGACTGGCCAGGCCTGCTACACCAACCCTGCCTGGCGCAGTTAGTCAGCAGGCAGGCATCTACAATCAAAGCATTTTTGGTGGCTTGGCCAATCAATACCAAATAAATCCGCACTTTAAACATATAATTGCTGTTTTCGGGAGCTATACCGATTTCAAAAACCCTTTCATCACCAATTTCGAAAAACGCAAAGAAAGCACGTTTGGCCTACGCACCCTGGTACAATTTGAAACTGCCAGTACCAATTTCGGTTATCATGTACAGGCTGGCGTAGAAATGGCCAATACCCATAGCGACATTCGAAATTTCAATAATGACCGGGGAACAACTGCGGCATTACAAGCTGCCGACGCCTTGAATGCGAGTCTGCGTTTTGCCTTTTTAAGAATGAACTTCGATATTAGTCAACGTTGGCTAATTGAGCTTGGCTCGAGCCTCAATTTTTTCAGGTACAGCTATCAGAGCTACTTTTCCCTCAACATTGCCAAGCGCAAGCGAAATTTTGATGCACAATGGATGCCCAAAATTGGCAGTTCTTTTTTGGTAAACGCTAACCTATCGCTCCGGGCGTCGGTAAGCAAAGGCTATTCGCCTCCTACCTTAGCTGAAGTAAGGTCGTCAGACAACATCATCAATAACAACCTGCAAGCTGAAGCGGGATGGAACTATGAGGCGGGCTTAAGGTGGAAAACTAACGGTCAGCGCTTTTATGTAGATGGCAGTATTTATGAATTTCGTTTAAAAGATGCAATTGTAAGGCGCCTCAACGCCAATGACATAGAATATTTTATCAATGCCGGTGGTACCCAACAACGCGGAATCGAATTAATGGCTTCCTGGTCTATTATCCGCAACCATGCCACAAACCTGATCAGCAACCTTCAATTAAACAGCGCTTACACTTATGCCCATTATCGTTTTGTTGACTTCAAAAATGCAAACCAGGATTACTCTGGAAATCGTTTAACCGGAATTCCTAGCCATGTTTGGTACAATAGCCTAGCACTTGAACTGAAACAGCGCTTTTTCTTTTTTGTACAACAAAGCTATAATACATCCATACCGCTTAACGATGCTAATACCTTCTATGCCAAAAACTACTTCTTAACAGACCTTAAAGTTGGGGGCAAAAATTTGCGTTTGGGCAGCAAGCTGGCAAGTATAAATATTGGCATCAACAACCTCTTTAACCGAAGCTACAGTTTAGGCAACGACTTAAATGCGGCCGGCAACAGGTTTTACAACCCTGCTCCAGGCATTAACTATTATGCTGGCCTTTCGTTAAAGCTATAGAAGAAAGATGGGCGCCATTGCTGGCGCCCATTGCAACAAACTTAATTTGCGACATCTGTTTCCCTAATGTTAACCTCCGTTACCACTATGTCTGTAGTATAGCGCTTGCTTCCGTCTTTTGCATCATAAGTACCGCTCTGCAACCTCCCTTCAATCTGCAATGGCGTGCCTTTCTTGATATGCGCTTCGGCAAAGTCTGCCTTCGCATTCCAAAAAGTCAGCGTAAACCATTGGGTTTTCCTAACCTCTTCCCCTGTTGCACTTTTGTAGCGCTCGTTCACGGCTAAATTTACCCGTGCCAACTTCTGATTGCCCGATAGGGCCTTAACTTCCGCATCGCCACCGGCGAAACCGCTCAATACTACTTTGTTTGTTACATTTTCCATGTGCTTCAATTTTAAGTGACTAAATAATTAACGAACAGCAACCTCTTGCCGACTATACAAAATTGAACTGTTGAGGGAAAATAATCGGAAGTTAACCGCGTATATCCGTATATAACCGGATATAAAACAGTAATCGGATAAAGTGGTGGCGATATCCGTTTCTTTTTGTAAATTGAACCGTCATCCCATGCAAAAACTACCACTATGGAACGCTGCTGCCTGGACTGCAATGCGCCCATTAAAGGGCGTGCCGACAAAAAATTCTGCGACGACCAATGCCGCAGCCATTACAACAATTGCCTAAAAGCTGACAACTGCAGCTTGATGAAACAGGTTAACCAGATCTTAAAAAAGAACCGAGACCTGCTCAAAGCCCAAAATGCCGATGGCACAGTAAAACTGCATAAAAACGACCTCGTTAAAAAGGGCTTCGACTTCAAATACCACACCCACACCCTCGTTACCACCAATGGAGGCACCTATTTCTTTTGTTACGAATACGGCTATCTGGTTTTAGAAAACAGCGAACTCCTACTGGTTAAACGTGAGTAGTCCATTTTTCGGCAACCCATTTTCCGATACCATGTAAATACTTTTTATATTTACCTTGATGGAAAACAAAGAATTCAGGGAAATCGCAGCCCAATTCAGGCACCCCAGTGGAGCAAAGCGATCGGAAATGGCTGTTATGACGAACAAGACCAAGATTGGCATGACCATGGATGCCATCAAAAATCTCGTCCTCAAAACCCACGATCAGCTATCGGAAACTATACAATATTTAAAAAATGGAAAGCCTTGTTGCTCAACAGCCTTTCTAAATAAAAGCCAATAAATACCTCAATCATCCCTTTAACCTAAACAACAAAACCATGAAATCATTCGCCTTGATGCTTCTACTTGGTTCGTTCTTATTTGCATGTAGCGGCAAAAACGAGTCGCAAAGTACCGAAAACACCAAAATAACGAACAGCAACGAAGCATTGATCAAACAGTATTTCAATTACTTTAACCAACACAATTGGACCAAAATGGCTGCAATGTATGCCGATACCGCCGATTTTAAAGACCCGTCACTGGGCAAGGGCATCGTAAAGCAAACCCGTGCACAAACCATTAAAAAATACAGCGAACTGCAGCAGCTGTTTCCGAATGTAAAAGACAGCCTTGTGAATATTTATCCAGCCGGAGATAAACATATCGTAGTAGAATTTATATCAACCGGCACCGCATCAGACAAATCGAGTTTCGACATGCCGATTTGCACCATTTTCACTATCGAAAAAGGACTGATCACCAAAGACTTTACCTATTACGACAATTTTTAAAGACCATAAAAAATCCTGGCATAACCAGCATTTGCTTGCGAACAATAATGCTGCTAACTTTAATTGGCCCCGGCAACAGGGCACCAAAAAATTCAATAACCGCTCATGGAAAGTTATTTAGAAAGCGTCAGAAAACAGTTGGCCTATTATAAGCAGCTGGGCGATAAAACGTTCGACCAATTAACCGAAAATCAATTGTTTTGGCAGTACAACGACGACAGCAACAGCATTGCCATGATTGTTAAACATTTATGGGGCAACATGCTGTCGAGATGGACTGATTTTCTGACCACCGATGGGGAAAAGCCCAGTAGAGACCGTGAGGCCGAATTTGTAAACGACATCAAAAACAGGCAGGAATTACTGACCAAGTGGAATGAAGGTTGGCAATGTCTTTTCGATGCCATCAATCCCTTAACCGAAGCCGATTTGAGCAGGGAAATCTTCATTCGCAACCAGGGCCACACCGTAATGGAAGCTATCAACAGGCAACTGGCGCACTACCCCTACCACGTAGGACAAATTGTATTTTTGGGCAAGATGCTTTGCAACCAGCATTGGCAATCGCTTTCTATCCCCAAGGGCAGTTCGGTTGCTTTTAATGCCGAGAAGTTTGCGCAGCCCAAACACAGGCAGCATTTTACCGACGAATTTCTAGACCTGCGTGGCTATGATGAGGAAGCCGACTGACCAATTGAAGCAAGGTTTTAGCAGTGCAATTAAACCACTATTCCCTATGCAAAGGGTCTAAATTTGAGTCAAAAATCAAAATGCAGGTAAAAAAATTACTTTTTTACCTGCATTTTAACACAACAAAGCCTTGCTGACAAGCCGTATCAAAATAGATTTGGTCCGTTGTCGAAAAATCACATTTTACGGCGTTTAGAATGTGCCAAAGGCTAAAACAGCATGCGCATCAAGCGTATTATCCCATTTTTTTTGACCTTCCCAGTCAATGTTTCAACTCGAATCGGCCTTGCCAAAGGTCTGGTTTAAATCGATATTCATGTTATTTTTAGGGTTCCAAGTAATGGCAGTCAGCCCTTAAGACCTTGGCATCGCTGCCCTTGCCTCACAAAAATCAAATTCAACCCTAACCATGAACCTCAAGAGCCTTTTATCCCTATCCATTGCCATTGTAACCGTTATACTGATTTCGTGCGCCTGCAAAAAGAGCAGCAAAACCCCCAAAGCACCCGATCCCGTTGTACCGCCAATAACTGCTCCAGTGGCCAGCGATGTGGCTTTTTGGCTAACCAAAGGCGACCAAACCGCCTTGCTCGAAAAACAGAATGTAGCGCTCAATTTTAGTGCAACCCTTAACGGCAATACCACCATCGAAGTAGACGATGCGCAGGTTTACCAAAGCATTGATGGTTTTGGCTATACCTTAACCGGTGGCAGTGCCACTTTGATCAATAACTTGCCTGCGGCTACTAAAGATGCCCTGCTTAAAGAACTTTTCTCTACCGAAGACGGCGCCATAGGCGTAAGCTACCTGCGCGTAAGCATTGGCGCATCAGATTTGAGTGCACAGGTGTTTACCTACAACGAAAGGCCTGCCGGACAAACCGATGTAAGCCAAGACAATTTCTCTATCGCAACCGAAATGACCGATTTGATACCCGTTTTGAAGAAAATCTTGGCTATCAATCCAAACATCAAAATATTGGGTTCGCCATGGACAGCGCCCACTTGGATGAAAACCAACAATGCCTTTAAAGGAGGCAGCCTAAAGCCCGAATATTACCAGTCGTACGCCACCTATTTTATCAAGTACATCCAAGCCATGAAGGCTCAGGGCATTACCATCGACGCCATTACCATCCAAAACGAACCGCTGCATCCGGGCAATACGCCAAGTATGTATATGGAAGCAAAAGACCAGGCCATTTTCATCAAATCGGCTTTAGGTCCAGCCTTTAAAAGTGCAGGGATTACAACTAAAATCATCGTATACGACCACAATGCCGACCGACCGGATTACCCCTTAACTATTTTGGCCGACGCTGCAGCCAATCCTTATGTAGATGGCTCTGCTTTCCATTTGTACGGCGGCAATATTTCGGCCCTGAGCGATGTGCACAATGCCTATCCAGACAAGCATGTATATTTTACCGAGCAATGGGTTGGCGGCCCAGGCAATTTTGGCAACGACCTTAAATGGCATGTTTCTACCCTTATTGTTGGCGCTACGCGCAACTGGAGCCGCAACGTACTGGAATGGAATTTGGCTGCCGACCCCAATTATAACCCGCATACGCCAGATGGAGGCTGCACCAGCTGCTTGGGCGCCCTCACCATCGGTTCGAGTGTAAGCAGAAACGTAGCTTATTACATCATTGGTCATGCTTCTAAATTTGTACGTCCGGGTTCATACCGCATCGGTTCTACCCAGAACAATACTTTGGCCAATGTAGCCTTTAAAAATATCGATGGCAAAAAAGTACTGGTTGTTTGCAATAATGCCAACACCGAACAAAGCTTTAACATCAAATACAATGGCAAAATGGTAACTACTGCCTTGCCCGCAGGTGCGGTAGGCACCTATATTTGGTAACGATTTTCATATTTGTGATATGATTGATTTAGTTAGCCTCGCCACAAGCGGGGCTTTCTATTGCCAAACATTTCTTCGTTTTGCTTGTTAATCAGTTTGATCATTCAACTTTAAGCTATGAAAAGATACTTTTTTGCACTAGCCGCCTTTGCAACCTTATTTACGGCATGCCAAGGTAACAAATCGGAACAGGCGACCACAGATACCTCGGCTTTAGATACCAATATTGTAAGCACAACCCCTCAACACTGTTACCAATATATCAAAAACAGAGATACGGCCAAACTCTCTTTCATGACCAGTGGCACCATCACCACAGGCGAACTGAGCTACCACTTTGCCGAAAAAGACAGCAACAAAGGCATTATCAAGGGTGAAATGCGTGGCGATACGCTTATTGCCGATTATACCTTTAGCTCGGAAGGCAAAGAATCGGTACGGCAGGTTGCTTTTCTGAAAAAAGGCGATCAGATGCTGGAAGGCTTTGGCGACGTGTTGGAAAAAGACGGCAAAATGATTTTCAAAGACCTCCATACGCTAAAGTTTGGCCAGCCGATTATTTTCGATAAAATCGAGTGCCATTAATATTGCTATTTAAAACACTTCAAGGATTTCATCAAATTCCTAAAAAGCCTCAGGCAAAAGCAAGCCGTATTAATCAATGGCAAAAAATATGCGCTGAGTTACAGATTTCCTTTTCCGAATATCAATTAGGTTAAAAAGAGCTACCCCAACCGACCATGACGCTTAAAATCACATTAAAATTGTATTTTAGGCCAGCAGATTTTAACTATGGATAACAACTTCGAAAACTTCCCGCCCATTGGAGGATTATTGGTTTCTAAAATGATCTTCGATGAAAACCGGAAGCCGCTTTTTATGTACCGAAACAAATCAACCCGTCCAGAAGACAGTGGCTGGAAAATATTTAGCGGATTTGAGAGCGAAGCCTATACCGATGATCCTCGAAATATTATCATTTGCAATCCTTCCACCCTTTTAAAAATCGACCCCACGGTAGCCCCATTATTGCTCAAAGGCGTAGGTTCGGTTTATGAGCGCGAAAACGAGCATTCGGATTGGTACAGGGTAAGTGATTATCCACTTAGCGACGATTTTATGGTGAAGCACAAGCTCACCGAAAATTGGACCATCGACATCAATAATCTTTTTGAACGTCGTGTGGAAGATAATGGATCTTTGCTTTATACCACTGGCGATAAATCGGTAAGGCTTTCCATTTGGCTGGAGGAAGGGCAATCGCAAGCGCAACTGAAGACGCATTTTGAACAGACTGGATTAAACCGAGACCAATCGCAAGCCAAAACCATCCAAACTTTCGATTTTTCTGACGAACACGTGGCCCGGGTAGGCTACCAAATCAAAGAAGCAGAAGCTGATAAAACCTACGACGTCATCTACACCTTCAACCTCATCGCCGGCGAAGTGCTTGCAGCGGTTTTCTATTTTGACGAACCTGCCGATCTGGCTTGGGCCATCGAAACCTGGAAAAACCTGAAGTTAAAAGACGAAGCCTAGAACTGTTCAAACTTTTCCCAAAAACCGTCAACCGGCAATTTGGCAAAAATAGAAACTGGTTCTTTTTGTACAGGGTGGATAAACTCGAGCTTACGGGCATGCAAACAAATGCTGCCTTTACGGCTGCCGCGCGGATAGCCGTATTTGTTATCGCCTACAATGGGGCAGTTTAGGGTTGACAGCTGTACCCTGATTTGGTGCGAACGGCCGGTTAAAGGATTAACCTGCAGCAAATAATAGCCCCCCACTTCGGCCAGCAACTTATAATCCA
This sequence comes from Pedobacter sp. ASV12, assembly GCF_016429155.1. Taxonomy (GTDB): domain Bacteria; phylum Bacteroidota; class Bacteroidia; order Sphingobacteriales; family Sphingobacteriaceae; genus Pedobacter. The sequence goes on from NZ_JAELUC010000024.1 coordinate 10,172, forward strand.
ACTCAGACCGCTGACTGTTGGGCACTTCCTTGTTATAAGCCGTAACCAGGTTTTTCTGCGGATTTTTAATCAGCCAGTGTACCAGGTTGCCTTCGGGCCTGGCCGGCTTGTTGCGCACCACGGCAAAATAGGTCTTGCGCACTTCACGGTTCTTAAAAACGGCATTCATCCTTTCTAACGCCTTGCTAGTTTTGGCAAACAGGATAACGCCGCTTACCGGTCTGTCTAAACGGTGCACCACCCCCAAAAAAGCACCATTAGGCTTGTTGTATTTTTTGGCAATGTATTTTTTAACCTGCTCGTCCAATGGCTCATCGCCGGTCTCGTCAACCTGCACAATATCGCCGGCACGTTTGTTAACGGCAATCAAATGGTTGTCTTCGTATAAAATATCTGATTCGGTAATGGGCATTTTTCTTTTCTTTTCGTCACTGCGAAGAGGCGCAACGATTAATAGTTGATTAGCACTTGCTTATCCAAGGAACTAATACTGTTCTTTTTCGTTCGGGAAATCAACTGCTTTCACATCTTTGATATAAGCTTGGGCAGCGTCTTTAACACCCTCGTACAAATTCATGTACTGGCGCAAAAACCTTGGCTTAAAGCCTTTGGTCAATCCGATCATGTCGTTAATCACCAGCACCTGGCCATCGCAATGCGGACCGGCACCAATGCCAATGGTCGGAATTTGAAGGCTTTCGGTAACCTCTTTGGCCAGTTTGGCCGGTATTTTTTCGAGCACAACCGCAAAACAGCCCGCATCTTGCAGGGCTAGAATATCTGTTTTCAGCTTTTCCGCTTCCGCCTCGTCTTTGGCCCTTACCGTGTAAGTTCCAAATTTGTAAATCGATTGCGGGGTAAGACCCAAATGGCCCATAACCGGAATGCCCGCCGTGATGATACGCTGCACCGATTCTGCAATTTCGGCACCGCCTTCCAGCTTTACACCATGGGCACCAGACTCTTTCATGATCCTGATGGCCGAGTTGAGGGCCTCTTTAGAATTGCCCTGGTAAGAACCAAAAGGCAGGTCTACTACCACAAAAGAACGGCTGGCACCACGCACTACGCTCTGCGCATGGTAAATCATTTGGTCGAGTGTAATGGGCAAAGTCGTTTCGTGCCCAGCCATTACATTCGAGGCCGAATCTCCAACCAATAAAACATCCAGGCCCGCATCGTCTAAAATGGTGGCCATCGAATAATCGTAAGCGGTCAACATCGCGATCTTCTCGCCACGTTGCTTCATCTCCTGCAAGATGTGCGTAGTAACACGCTTAATTTCTTTGTTTACAGACATGTTTTTTGTTTTGTTAAACAAAATTAGGTTTTATAGCCGAGATATCTCTTTTTTATTGCTTTTTGTGCGTTATATCACACTATCCTTACAGAAACCGTAACCAGGCCGCAAAAGCCCAACAAGGCCAAGAATAAAATATCTCAAAAAACTGATAAAATATCTTGAAAAAAGCTGACTAAAAACGTACCTTTGTATCCTGAAATGAATGAATTCAGTCAGACTTTCTTGCCTTCCCTCAAAAACGGCATAACCGTTACGGAAATCCATTCTTTTTTATCTTTTTTCACCACTAATTCTTATTGTAATTCAAAATGACTAACTACACCAAGTTACCTGCAATTTTGTTATTGGCCGATGGCACCGTTTTTTATGGCAAGGCAGCAGGTAAAATCGGGACCACCACTGGCGAAATCTGCTTTAACACAGGCATGACCGGCTATCAGGAAGTATTTACAGATCCTTCGTACTTTGGTCAGATTATGGTAACCACCAATGCCCATATTGGAAATTATGGCATGCACAAAGACGAGATAGAATCAGATTCTATCAAAATAGCAGGTTTGGTTTGCAAGAACTACAACATTTTATACAGCAGAAAAGAAGCTTCCGAATCTATCCAAGACAACTTCCAGAACGAAAATATTGTGGGCATCTCGGAAGTTGACACCCGCGCACTGGTTCGCCACATCCGCAACAAGGGTGCAATGAACGCCATTATTTCGTCGGAGATTACCGATTTACAGGAGCTGAAAAAAAGATTGGAAGCTGTACCTCCGATGGATGGATTGGAACTTTCGTCGCAGGTATCAACCAAAGAGCCTTACTATTATGGCAATCCTGAGGCAAGCTATAAAGTTGCCGCCTTGGATTTGGGCATCAAAAAGAATATCCTTCGCAATTTCGACGACAGAGATATTTACGTTAAAGTTTATCCTGCCAAAACTACTTTCGAAGAAATGGACAAATGGGGCGCCAACGGTTATTTCATTTCAAATGGCCCCGGCGATCCGGCCGCTATGCCTTATGCCATCGAAACCGTTAAAGCTATTTTAGATGCCGACAAACCGATGTTCGGCATTTGCCTGGGCCACCAATTATTGGCCGAAGCCAACGGCATTGGCACCATGAAAATGTTTAATGGCCACCGTGGCTTGAACCACCCGGTTAAAAACATCATCAAAAACCATTGCGAGGTAACTTCGCAGAACCATGGTTTTGGTGTTATTCCAGACGAAGTCAGAAATTCGGACAAGGTTGAAGTAACCCACATCAACCTTAACGACGATTCGATAGAAGGCATCCGCGTCAAAGGCAAAAAGGCCTTCTCGGTACAATACCACCCTGAATCTTCGCCAGGCCCGCACGACTCTCGCTACTTGTTCGACGATTTTGTAAGCATGGTAAAAGGCCAGCTTTCTTGGTAATATATTTTTACAAAGTCTTTAACCCATACTTAAAGCCTCTTATCTTCCATTCGTCGGAAGTATAGGAGGCTTTACCCGTTAAAAACATCGCTTTATCGGCATTTTGCTACCATTCGTACAAAATTCATTTTCTATTCACCTAAAGCTTCTTACATTTATCGAATAGAAAGCAAGCCCATAAGGCCTTGCCTCCCTAAACTATAACAAAACCAATTAGCAGTGGAAAATAAAAACGCCATTATCAGCGTAAAAGACCTGGTAAAGAACTATGATGATTTCAAGGCCGTTAAAGGATTGAGCTTTGAAGTTTACGAAAACGAAATCTTCGGTTTGCTTGGCCCCAATGGCGCCGGCAAAACCACCACCCTCGAAATCATCGAAACCTTACGCAAAAAAACAGCCGGAGAAGTAATTGTAGATGGCTTTTCGGTCGACAGCGACCCTAGCGCCATCAAGGCAATCATCGGCGTACAGCTACAGGCTGCCGGTTATTACCCCAACCTGAACCTGGTAGAGCTCCTCGAGCTTTTTGGCGGCCTCTATGGCGCCGACATCAAGCCGATGGAAATGCTGGAAAAAGTAAACCTGCAAGACAAAGCCAAGGCCAAATACAAAGCCTTGTCTGGCGGACAAAAACAACGCTTTTCTATTGCCACTACGCTCATCAATTCGCCGAAAATCATCTTCTTAGACGAGCCTACCACTGGCCTCGATCCGCAAGCCCGCAGAAACCTCTGGGATTTGATTACCGAAATCAGGAACAATGGCACTACGGTAGTCATTACCACCCACTACATGGATGAAGCCGAACAGCTTTGCGACCGCGTTGCCTTTGTAGAAAACGGACAGATCATTGCCCTCGACACCCCAGACCAATTGATAGATAATTTGATTGCAAGTGGTTTTGAGCGCAAAAAAGAAGTAAAAAAAGCCAACCTGGAAGATGTATTTATCAACCTGACGGGCAAAGAATGGCGAGAAGATTAGATTTCGGCCGAAAGGCAGTAGTCCGTGGCCGATAGTTTACGGTCGGGAAGCTGATCGTCAGTCGGCAAAGCATACAGCAACAATAACCGCTACACCAACAACCTTAAAACTTTACAACATTTTAACTCAACGATAAACGTAAAATGGCAAAAACATACAATCATACAAAAGCTACATTGGCGCTAGCCAAGGCCAGTTTCAGGTCAATTATGCGCAGTCCGTCGGCAGTGGTTTTTACCTTGGCCTTCCCCCTGATCTTTATCCTCGTATTCGGATTTCTGGGCGGTGGCGGCACCAAACTGGATGTAGCCGTAGCTCCTGATTCTGACCTGCAGAACCCTATTATTAGCGCCTTGGAAAAAGTGAGCGTAGTGCGGCTGAAAAAAGGCGACAACCTCGACAACATCAACAAAAACCTCGAAAAAGGCAATTACGACGCCTTGATCAAAGTAGAGAAAAACCCTTCGGGACTTCCTGCTTTCATTACCACCGTTAAATATACTTCGGCCTCTATGGACAAAGGCAACATTTTGCGTTCGGTGCTCAATGAACTTTCCTACAAGCTGAATACCCAAAACATGAAGCCCACCGTAACCGAAATCAGGGCTACCACCGTTGAGGGTCGTTTGTACCGCACCATCGATTTTATTTTGCCGGGCCAATTGGGCTTCTCGCTGCTCAGCACCGGTGTATTTGGTACGGCTTTCGTTTTCTTCAGTTTACGCCAGAACCTGGTGATCAAACGCTTTTTTGCCACACCGGTTAGGCGTTCGAGCATTGTACTAGGCGAGGGCATTGCCCGTATCGGCTTTGCTTTGCTGGGTGCTCTATTCATTATCCTGATCGGCCATTTCGCCTTCCACTTTACGCTCATCAACGGGGCAGCCACGGTTATCAACATGTTAGTGCTGGCTACGCTGGGAGTCATTGTGTTTATGGGCTTTGGTTTTGTGGTTTCGGGTTTGGCCAAGAGCGAAAGCACCATTCCGCCGATTTCGAACATCATTACCTTGCCGCAATTCCTGTTATCGGGCACCTTCTTTTCTATTGATGCCTTTCCAAACTGGTTGCAACCCATCAGCAGGGCTTTGCCGTTAACTTACTTAAACGATGCCATGCGCAAAGTAGCCTTTGAGGGCGCCAATCTATGGGATGTTAAACACCAGATGCTGATCATGCTAATTTGGGGTATCGGCATCTATGCCGTGGCCGTGAAAACATTTAAATGGGAGTAAAGACGAAGTGAATTGGTTCATTGGCTCAATAGTATCATTGGTTCATTGTTGGTATTCTTCACCAACAAGTTTCGATGATCATGCAACAAAACTGCCAACCATTAATTATTAGCTGTAACCATCTTGCGTTTTAACGTAAATCCTTATCTTAGGGCATGAAGAAGATAGCCATCCTTTCGGCGAGCGTGAGAAACGGCCGAAACAGTCACCGCGTAACCTTATATTTCAAGAATTACCTGCAAGCGCACCAGCTAGCCGAAGTTAGCCTGATCGACCTGAACGAATACGACTTTCCTATTTTCGAAGAACGGTTAAGGTTTATTCCTGATCCTTCTGAGGCCATGCTCCGCTTTGCCAGCCAAATTACCGAAGCGGAGGGGATTATTATCGTTACGCCAGAATACAATGGTGGCTATCCAGCCAGCCTTAAAAACGTCATCGACTTATTGTATGCCGAATGGAAACGCAAGCCTCTGGCCATTGCCACGGTTTCGGCCGGCGCCTTTGCCGGATCGCAGGTGATTACCTCCCTGCAGTTCAGCCTCTGGAAAATAGGTGCATTGGTTGTTCCTGCCATGTTCCCTGTGCCTACAATAGACAAAACCTTTAACGAGCATGGCGAACCCGCCGATAAGGAAGGAACCGACAAACGTGCAAACGCCTTTGTGAGCGAACTGCTTTACTGGATGGATGCCAAGGCCAAAATGGGCTAGCCTACCTCCTCTTTTCAACCATAATTTTTAAACCATTACCCATACCTGCCGGACATTGCAAAAACAATTGCCGGCTTTTTTATTGACCCTTATTCGTCAAGCAAAAAACTCATTTTCAAACCAATAAACTTCAAAAACACAAAAAATAAAAGTATACATTCTGATAGTTTAAAAATTATTTTAACTTTGGATACGCCCTACCTAATTGTATGTTTTACACTAAGGGTATTTTTTAATCAAATCAAAAATAAAATGAGTTTAATAATTGATGTCCATGCAAGGCAGATCCTCGATTCGAGAGGCAATCCGACAATAGAAGTTGAAGTAATTACAGAGAATGGCCAAATGGGTCGTGCGGCGGTTCCATCTGGAGCCAGCACTGGCCAATACGAGGCTGTTGAGCTTCGCGACGGCGACAAAAAGACTTACATGGGCAAAGGGGTATTGAAAGCCGTTGAGAATGTAAATACGAAGATTGCCAAAGCTTTGCAAGGCGTTGATGTTTTTGAGCAAAACCTGATCGATCAGTTGATGATCGACCTGGATGGCACCGAAAACAAAGGTAATTTAGGCGCAAATGCCATTCTTGGGGTTTCTTTGGCTGTGGCCAAAGCTGCCGCACAAGAAAGCAGACAGCCTTTATACCGTTACATTGGTGGGGTTAATGCCAATACCTTGCCTATCCCGATGATGAACATCATTAACGGTGGTTCGCACTCTGATGCCCCTATCGCTTTTCAGGAATTTATGATCATGCCTGCTGGCGCGCCATCATTCTCCGAAGCTTTGCGTTGGGGAACCGAAGTTTTCCATAACCTGAAAGCCATCTTGCACGACAGGGGCCTATCTACTGCAGTAGGTGACGAAGGTGGTTTCGCTCCTACTTTCGAAGGCACCGAAGATGCGGTAGAAACCGTATTGAAAGCCATCGAAAAAGCAGGCTACAAACCAGGTGTTGATATTTTCTTGGCCTTAGACTGCGCCTCTTCAGAGTTTTACAAAGACGGAAAATACGATTACACCAAATTTGAAGGCAATAAAGGTGCCATCCGCACCAGTGCCGAACAAGCCGAATACCTGGCCCAATTGGCTGCCAAATATCCGATTATTTCTATCGAAGACGGCATGGACGAAAACGACTGGGATGGCTGGAAATTATTGACTGAAAAAATTGGCGACAGGGTTCAGTTGGTAGGCGACGATTTGTTTGTAACCAATGTTAAACGTTTGCAAAAAGGTATTGATACTCACACGGCAAATTCTATTTTGGTGAAGGTAAACCAGATCGGTTCTCTAACCGAAACCATCAATGCGGTAAGCCTGGCCCAAACCAATGGCTACACCTCGGTGATGAGCCACCGCAGCGGCGAAACAGAGGACGTTACCATTGCCGACTTGGCGGTAGCCTTAAACTGTGGCCAAATCAAAACCGGTTCAGCTTCTCGCTCAGACAGGATCGCCAAATACAACCAATTGTTGCGTATTGAAGAAGAATTGGGTGCTGCTGCCCGTTTCATCGGCAAAGATTTCAAATTCTTGAAAAAATAAGCAAATCTACAGCCTCGTTAAAGGCATCAAAAACGCCCGATAAGTTTTATCGGGCGTTTTTTTGTTGGGTTTATTTTAAAATCCGATCAATCAGCTCGTTCAGCTTTTGCGTCGGAAGCGGTTTGGGAACATACAATTCGGCTGTTTCCGACCATTGTTTTTCCATGGCAAAATAATCCGGCAAACCGACTTCCTTGCCATTCAGCAAACTGCGTTGGTAATCTACAAATGCTTTCCAACGGGCCAAATACAATGAGCCCAACAAACCGTTCCATTCTTTGTGGGCATAATCGCGCAGGTCTGTTTTTGGGTAATCGCCACCCCAATAGGTAAGTTGGCTTTTTGCATTTTTGAGGGCATTTTTTCTTTCCAACGGCTCTTTGCCGGCCATGGCGATAGCTTGGTTCAACCAACGATTTAGCGTAAAAAACCGGTTGTTGGCCAACAGCGAATCTTGTTGCAGGATCAAGCGCAGGAATTGTTGGCTACATTGCTCGAACCTGGCTTTGTCTTTTTGTTCAATGGCTTGGTTCAACTGCTGATAAACCGCCAACGAACGGTTAGACAAAACCTGTCTTACCAAATCGATCCGGTCTACCTGATAGGTTTCGCTCCCTTTAAAATTTGTCTTTGCGGCATTAAATGAGCGTGCAGCATCCTTAAATGCCAAGGTATCGTAATTGCGTGTTACCGTTCCCCAAGAAGATACGGTTTTGATGCCAAGCGCCGGTCTGGCACACAGCAAAGATTCTGAAGGCCCTTCCTGATAAACCGTCGGACTGTTGTAGGCTGTTGCCAATAACTGTTGCCAAGCCTTTTCCAGGTGAGCATCACTTTTACCATAACGGTATTTTTGATAGGCCCTTAGCCAATTGGCTAGATTTAATTTTTCTTGGTGCCAGCCTAGTTCCAACATTAAATCATAAGCCACAGGGTTATTGTAGATTCCTTCGGGAATAATGCCTACGCCACTTAAATATTGGCCGTATTCGCCGGTTTTGGCTTTGTAAACCTCTGTTGCAAAACGCTCCAAACGTCCATATATACCATTTTTTTCGCCAAAATTGCTCACGTTGCTCCAAATAAAAGGCGTGCCCTGATAGGCTTTTGTCTTTTCGTAATTGCTGGTATTTTCGCCAAAAAGCTCAATAATCAGCGCATGCTGCTTGTCAAGGCCTTCGAGCAACTTGGCCGAAGGATTATTGCCCCAACCTTGCAATACCCAGGTACTTTGCGGAAAACCGGCCTGCATATCCTGCTGTATTTTTTGAGCGGCGAAGCGCACCTCGAGCCCTGCGCTCGAACCACCTTCATGAAAAGGATCACCCCCGAAAAAGTGTAAATCCTTTCCGTAAAGTTTTTTCATCTCCTCATAATAGATCTTGGCCAGCTTATCGAACCAAGGATCGGTAGGATTTAAAAAATCAGGACGTACAAATCCGCCAACCCATTTGTTTTGTGGAACAGTTGAAGCCTTTAGTTTATCTTTTAAGGTAGTAGGTACCATGCCATAAAAGCCATGCATAACTGGTTCGATACCCAATTGGGCCATGCGCTTTAAGATCTGCTGCTGCAACTTGGCTTGCCGATCAATATGCTGCTGACTTACAGGTCCACCCCAACCTTCGAGGTTGCCCATCAGCCACCATGCCGAAAATGCCGGGCCGGGTATAAACTGGAGGGTTTCAGCCTGGCTATAGCCCACTTTTTTGAGCGTATTTTGCCAAACGGCCTCCATACCAACCGGAGCAAGCATTAGATTAACGCCGTTTAAGGCCATCCAATCGAGCTCTTTTTCCCAGTCGGCCCAGGTATAAAAACTCATGGAATAATTAATGGTGCAATAGTTCAAGGCGTAGCGGAATTGGTAAGGCGAACTGACCCTTACTTTTTCCTTCATCTCAGGCAATTTTTTTACCGGCGACAGGTTATCGCCCATGTGGCTCAGACTCCTGTTGCAATAGTATTTGAGGTACCAACCCAGGCCTTGAGCGGCGGCGCTTGCGCTCGATGCGGCAATGCTTACCGTTTGTTTATCGGTACGCAGCTCAAAAACATCGCGGCCATCGCTGGCTTTAATACTCGAAAATTTAAGATGGGTTGCCAACCAAGGCACGCGTCTTTGGGCAATGGCCTTAACTGGGCTAAAATCCTGCGCGTAGCTTGGTGCCATGCCAAGGCACAGCAATACGGCCATAAAAAAAGGTCTGCTAATCAATTTCATAAATAGAGGATGGATAAATGATCCTGCAAGCTACTAATTTATGGGCATTGTTAAAGGTCGGAAAATCGAAATGCTGGAAGGTTTAAGGCCAGGCCAACCCAAAGCTGTTAACAAGTGGATAAATGCATTTGTAAAACAGTTAATGTTTTTAAATCTTCGGATGTTTTTATTTAATCCTATATTTACAACGGATTTTTGGATATGAAGAAGTTAGTAGAGCTTTTGCGCAATAAATATTTCCTGGCTATCGTTGCTTTTGTAGCTTGGATGTTGTTTTTTGATAAAAACGATGTCCTTTCGCAATACGAGTACCGTACCGAAGTAAACAAGCTGCAGCAAGAAAAAGACTTCTATCTCAAGGAAACAGCTATCGTAAAAAAAGACCTGAAAGAGCTGGACAGCAATCTGGGCACTGCCGAAAAATTTGCGCGCGAAAAATATTTCATGAAAAAAGACAATGAAGATGTTTTCGTGATTGTCCATACCAACGACAAAAAGAAATAGGCCGATTGTTTGCCCGCAAATGGTTTAGCCGCTCCACAAAACCAATTAGATTTAATATTTTCGATCCAATGCCTTATCTTCGCTTAAGGGAGGATTTGCAACGTTGTCAATACTGCCGAAGCCTTGCCTAAAATAACCCTAAGCTCATGATGGCTTCATCGCCGATTAAAAATGTAGACAGATGAAAAAAGTAGCCCTCTTTTTAGGATTGCTGCTGGTTTGCATGGGGTATTCGCATGCGCAGGACTTGCCTAACCTTAAACACATCAAACTTAACAAAAAGGCTCATTTTGCCAATACGGAACCTTTGGCGCTCAAAGTTATCGACTATCTGTTTCAAACCCCTATCGACAAGAAAAACAAATCGCGTATGGAAGCAGGTCACTTTCTGATCGACTGGATGAACGGCACGCCCGAATATACGTTCTACCTGGAAGAGAAGGAAACCAATTTCTTCAACACCGATTCAGACCTCACCCTGATGTACATGGCCAGCATGACCAAATTCATGCTCGAAAACAAAAACATTAAAGACCAAAAAACCATTGTACTGGGCAGCATGCGCTTGTTGCTGCCTTACCTGAACCAGCAGGAAGATAAAAAAAGCTGGCCAAAAGAACTCTGGGAGCTTAACGATGCCAACCAAAAAGGCAAGCTCGAACAATATCTCTATCCTTAATAGCCAAATTTAGGCAACGCCAATTTGTAGCGCACCACCACTACCCTTAAGGCAAAAATAAAGGCAATGACAATAATTTTCGCTACATCAGCCTTGAGGTTAAAATACAACAGGGCAAAATAAAGTATGCCACCCAGTATACAAGCCGTGGCATAAATCTCTTTCCTGAAAATGAGCGGAATGGTATTGAGCAGGGTATCTCTGATGATGCCCCCAAAACAACCCGTAATGGTACCCAAAGCCACACAAATACCCGGGCTCAAGCCAAAAACTATTCCTTTTTGCACGCCTACCATGGTAAACAGTCCCAGCCCAAGCGAGTCGAAGAGGAAAAGTGTAACCTTAAACTTTTTAATGTGCGTTTTGAAAAAAATAGTGGCTAGCGAAGTAACCAGGATGAGGAGGCAATAGTTGACGTTGCGCATCCAAGCTACCGGCGTATCGCCCAGCAACAAATCGCGGACGGTACCGCCACCAATAGAGGTTACAAAGGCAATAATGAGCACGCCAAACGGATCTAGGCGTTTTTGCATGGCGGCAAAGGTACCCGAAATGGCAAAGGAAATGGTGCCCAGGGTTTCGATGATATAAGTGCTGCTGAGTTCCATTATGCTTCGCCGTTACGTTTTCTTAAAAACCACTCGGTGGCCAGCAGCAAGATAATCAAAATAAATATCCATTTCAGGCTAATCAGTTCTTCGTATTTCCGGTCTTCGTAACTGATGGTTTTAACCTGTCCATTTTTCTCCAATTCATTAGCTATTTGCAACAGATCGGCTGGCTGGTACAGCTTGCCGTTGCTCTGTTGCGCCATGGTGTACAGCAACTGGTGATTGGCCGTGGTTTGCTGGTATTCGGCAATAAGGGCATTGACATAAAAAGCGCCCGAGGCACTATATTTTTTGTCGCCCAAGGCAGTAGATGCCACAAAGGTATAATTGCCCTGCGGCAAGGTGCCCGCATTGAGGCTATAACCTGACCCGAATTTAGAAAAGGTATAGTTGAATACCTTGCCTTCGGCATTTTTGAGCTGTACTTTTACCTCGGGCGTATTGACAGGTTCATAGGCTTCGTTGTATAAAGTGGCATTGAGCACTACATTCTCGTTTTCTTCGAAGGTATTTTTGCTGGCATACACCTTAAACTTGCGCTTATCGTCTTTTACCGAAAGGTATTGAACGGTTTTGGCCATCAATTCGTTTACCAAAGGCAGGCTTTGTTCGTTCTTGGCTTCTTCCAATTTCCATTTCCAAATGCCTTCGCCAATTAAAAAGCCTGTTTTTCTGCCATTATCATCTACAAAGAACAACAACGGATTTTGCGTATTTACCCTACCAATCCGCTGGTTTAGAACGGCTGTATAGTTGCCATTGACGGTTATATTAGCAAAAGGCATGAGCAGGGGATCATAATCGTTCAACTGTTTCAATGCCGGGGCATCGAGGTTAAAGGCTGTAAAATTAGGATCGGGATAAGGGAAGATTTCCTGCAGGGAACCTGTAGACCTGCTCAAATTCAGAACATGCTGTGCCTGGTTAAAGGCTCCGATATGGCTTTGGGCGCCTACAATGTACCACGTAGGCAAACGCAGTTCCTGTAGCTTGGCAATTAAGCCCGCAGCCAATTGGCTATTACCCGGCAATTGGTACAAGATGGCCAAGCTGTATTGATGCACGTCAACGCTGTTCAAGTCATCGCCTAGGCTTACGCTTACTTCATAATGCTTGTTCCGTTCTATGGCCTGCTTCAGCACGGTAATATCTGGATGTGGAGCGGCAGCGGCCAACAAAACTTTTTGGCGGGCATCAATTACTTCAATAAAAATGGTTTGGCTGTTGTTCTTTTCGGTGGCCTCGTTCTTTACCGGCGAAACGTTCAAAGTATAACGCTGTATGCCTATTTTATTGGCTTTAAGCTTTACCTGTACATTTTTCACAAAACTGTTGCCATCAATCGCGATACTTTGCTCCAGTATTTTTTTACCATTTTCGGCCACGCTCAACTGCGTACTTTCGCCTTTGCCGGCATAAGCCTGCACTTCTACATCGAGCGTAAATTCGTTATCGAGATAAACCAGGTTGTTGTAGTTGACGTTGGCAATCAGCACATCGCGCTTCGGAATGGTATCGCCCATGGCAATGGTATACACCGGGGCCTTGATCTTGTTCAATTCGTACAAAGGATTGCCGCCACGGTTAAAAATTCCATCACTGGCTATAATAATAGCACCTACGTTACGGTTCAGCAACTCGTCGTTCAGCTGATTAATCAAAGCCGAAGCATTACTGAGCTTGCCTTGTCCGGAAAAATCAAGCCCGCTTTTAACGCTGTCGCTAAAGCTATACGTTTTGACTTCATATTTGCCAGAGAGCTGATCGGCCAGCTTTTTCAGGTCTTTTTGATATTGCTGCTTGTTGAAGCCAGCAGGCTCTACCTGGTCAACAGAGATGGAATTGTCATTAGCCAATACAATGATGGGCTTTTCGGGTGTGTACGAAATTCGTTTAACCAAAGGCGCAAAAAGCAACCAGGCCAAAATGGCAATGGCCAACACCCTGAAAACAGCCAAGGCATAGTTTAGTTTGGCCGGAAGGTTTTTGTTGGCTCCGTAAAGCAGCCAGGCATAGAGGCAACCCAACACAAGGCAGGCCAAAAAAGTAAAAATAGAGGATGCAGTAAAGAAATTGCCCATAGCTTTAAACGTAAAGATGCTAAATTTCTAAAAAAATCAACGTAATTTGTTTGCGAAATAGCGCAAGTAAATGAAAAGATTGATCAAACTTTTATGCTTATTGGCAATGACAACTACGGCAATGGCCCAGAGCGGCTTTAAGGAAAGCCAACTCAAATTTGAAAGGGTAAAAGAAGCTTACGACCAAAAATGGGCTAGCCTGCAACAAGACTTGCTGAAAGCAGGTTTTAAAGGCGATTTCAAATTAAAGATCATGGCCTACAAAGCCGAGGGCAAATTGGAGCTCTGGCTCAAAACCGCATCGCAAACAGGATATAAGTTGTTCAGAACCTACGATTTTTGTGCGCATTCCGGCACATTGGGACCTAAGGTAATTGAAGGCGACGGACAAACCCCTGAAGGTTTTTACAAAATCAACGTGTTTAACCCCATGAGCAGTTTCCATTTATCGCTGGGTGTTGATTACCCCAATGCGACCGATTTGGCCAGAACCGGCAAAGACCGCAAACCGGGTGGCGATATCTACATCCACGGCAATTGTGTAACGGTAGGCTGCATTCCGCTCACCGACGAAAAAATAAAAGAGGTATACGTATTGGCCGTAGAAGCACGCAATGCTGGCCAGCAAAACATTCCGGTAAGCATTATGCCGTTTAGGATGACCAGGGCCAACCTTGAGCATTACCTCAAGGTTTATCCTTCGCAAAAGGCTTTCTGGGAAAGCCTATACGCCACCTATATCAAGCGCAATGGCTAACGGTAAAACTCTTACCAGCCATGCTTTTAGCCAAGCTGCAAAATGGCAGGCAAGTCGGTCAGGCGCTCTAAGATATAATCGGGTTGTACGGTTTGTAACTGTGCCTTGGTTTGTGCACCACTTAATACGCCAATAGTGAGCCCACAGCGGGCATTTTTGCCTTCAAGGATATCGATTTCAGAATCTCCTGCTTTGAGCACTTGACGAGGATCAACAATGCCAAACAATTGCATGGCTTTTTGGATCATTTCGGGATGTGGCCTACCCTGTGTTACATCGTCGGCGGTAATCAATGCATCTACCTGTTCGCCTATTTTCCAGTTAAGTTTCTGAAGCAGCTTGGTGGCCGTTTTAAGGTCGTATCCGGTATTGAGCACCACCTTGATGCCATTGGCCTTAAGTTGGGCAAAAAGTGCCTCTATTCCGTCAAAGCCCTTGATTTCGGCTTCGTTGTAAACAGCCTCCAAGGTTGGCTTGAAGCGGCCGAATGCCCTGTCTGCAATTTCTTCGACAGGATTTGCCTGGGTATAGGCCGTCAGGATATCCATAATGGCTTGGTATTTTTCCTTGCCCGCTCCCTGCGCCAACACCTGCGCCAAACTCAGGTCGAAACCCTCTTGGTTAATCACTTTTTGAACGGTTTTGTAAACCATGTTATCTTCATCAACCGTAGTTCCGGCCATGTCAAAAACCGCTAGTTTTATATTTGTCATTTCTTAGTTTGTTTAAATATCAATGGCAAAAGGCGCTAGGCTACTATGGCCAATTGCTTGTTTTTTTGTTGTATTTTGTTGTTGAAATAAAGCAGTACCAAAATCAATATGGCCAGCATGCACACTGCCGAAATATGATTGAGCGAGATGAAAAAGCTACCCCAGCTTTGCTTAAAACCTACAATTTCTTTAAGTATCAGCACGGCTACACTACCCAAATAGCCCAAAGCATCGGCCAGGTAAAATAAAAAGCCCACATTGCCCTTGTAGCTGAGCAAGGCAATCAGCCTTTCGAACAATAGGCAATGGAATAAGATATAAGGAAGGTAAATGCCGATACCACTTGTAATGATCCAGGCCACGGCGTTCATTCTTTCGTGCTGGTAAAGCATGGTAGACAACAGGATGAGCAAGGCACTGGCTATGGCCAATCCTATGCCAAAATTAAAGGCAAGCTTGTTTTTCCTGATCAGTACACCCGCTGCTGCAATAACAAGTACGACAATGGCAATCGGAATTTCTGTAAGCGTAATAAGCTGTGGCGCTTTGGCCAATCCTTTTTCGGCCCAGAAATCTACGATGAAATTATCCCTAAAGTCTCTTACGATGGTAAGGAGCACATAAATGGCTACCAAAGCAAAATAACCGATCCCGTTCGACCTTAAAAATGCCTTGCGGTCGGCCTTGTACATAGGCACACGCACTGTTCGCTCCTCGATGTCTTTTTCATTGGGCATTTTTGCTTTTTTCAGCATCCAAAGCGAGAGCAGAAATACAGGCAAAAACAACAGCCCGGTAACAAAGGGCATGGCAAATTCGCTTATGCCCAAATTCTGGATTACCAGCAGCCCCACGGTTTTAACCAGGCCGGTAGAGAAAATAAACGTGGCACTCAGAGCGGCAGCCAGCAGTTCG
The DNA here is from genome assembly GCF_016429155.1 of Pedobacter sp. ASV12. Classification (GTDB taxonomy): domain Bacteria; phylum Bacteroidota; class Bacteroidia; order Sphingobacteriales; family Sphingobacteriaceae; genus Pedobacter. The sequence goes on from NZ_JAELUC010000024.1 coordinate 25,863, forward strand.
GTATTCCTTCTGCCTTCGATAAACGAAAAAACCACGCCAAAAACAATGCCTAAGGGCAAACCGTTGAGGAAGAGCGCAATTACCTTAAACCTGGTCGGCAGCAGGGCAAAAAGACCGAGCATGGCCAAGCCAAAAAGAATAAGTCCCAGCAGCCAGCTTATCCTTCTGCTTTTTGGCATCTCCGAAATAATCTTGATGCCCAGAAATTTGGAAACCATATAACCCAGAACCTGACTAATGACAAAAGTAGTCTTGGCATCCAAGCCAAAGCCAATATCAACCTGAGCGTACTGTCCGGCGAGAAATGATTTCCTGACGGCATACATTCCAGTATAAGATAGAAAGACCGCTATCATGATCCAAATGGTAGCAAACCTGTTTTGTTCAGCAATGTTTTTCATAATGAACCCGACTGGTAAATCGATTGGTTCAAAAATCGAACACTAACATTAAGCGAATGTTACAGCACCATTAAATGTATAGCATAAATAAACATAAAATAGTTTAACTAAACAATTAATTTGCTCAATGCCAAAAAAAAGCGGAGAGCACAAACCCTCCGCCTTTCTTTTTCCAATTTCTTCAGTGCTTAAAGCATACCGCCACAAACCGATAGGGTTTGCCCGGTGATATAAGCGCTCATATCTGATGCCAAGAATACGCAAGCATTGGCAATATCTTCGGTTTCACCAGCGCGTTTCAGCGGAATACCAGCTTCCCAACCTTCAACCACTTTCGGATCCAATACATCGGTCATTTCGGTACGGATAAATCCTGGAGCGATGACATTGGCACGGATGTTACGTGAACCCAGCTCTTTGGCAATAGATTTGGTAAAACCGATGATACCGGCCTTAGAAGCCGCATAGTTAGCCTGACCAGCATTGCCCGTAACGCCAACTACCGAACTCATGTTTATGAATACGCCTTTACGGGCTTTCATCATTACTTTAGAGGCAGCCTTGGTGACATTGAAAATCGATTTCAGGTTTACATTCATAACATCGTCCCAGTTTTCTTCGCTCATGCGCATCAACAGGCCGTCTTTGGTAATGCCCGCATTGTTCACCACAATATCGATGGTGCCAAATTCGGCCACAATATCATTGATCAGCTTTTCGGCTTCCTCAAACTTTGAAGCGTCTGACCTGTAGCCTTTCACCTTGGTGCCAAAGCTTTGCAGCTCTTTTTCCAAAGCCTCGCCTTTTTCTACAGACGACAGGTAGGTAAATGCAACATTGGCCCCTTGTTCGGCAAATTTTTCGGCTATTTTACGCCCTATTCCTTTTGATGCACCTGTAACCAGGGCTGTTTTTCCTTCTAGTAATTTCATTTAATTTAGTTTATGTCAGTCTGAGCCTGTCGAAGACCCTTGATGGCTGATTTTGTTTAACTCAAACCAAAGATATAGCTCTATTTTTGTTTTTAAAATTAGACTGTTTAATTATTTCATCCCTAGCTATCCTTCGAGCTCAGGATGTATAACAATAGCCCCTGGCAACCGAAAATTAAAACTAAACGGCTGGTTCTTGTTGGCTCAAACAATGGAAGCTGCCTAAGCCCCAAATAATATCTGTCGAATCGATACCGATAACCTCCCTGTCTGGAAAGGCTTTTTGGATGATTTCGAGCGCCGGCTTGTCGTTCACATCCCTAAAGGTTGGTACAATAACGGCCGCATTGGCGATGTAAAAATTGGCATAAGAAGCCGGCAAACGGGTGTCTTCGTAAATGACCGGCGATGGCATCGGCAATTTGATGATGTTCAACGGTCTTCCATCAAGCAACTTCATGCCTTTAAGTGCTTCCAGGTTTTCTTGCAGCAACAAATAGTTTTCATCCAGCGGATTGCTTTCTACCACCGTAAGCACGGTATCTTCGTTTACAAAGCGCGTTATATCGTCGATATGGCCATCGGTATCATCGCCTACAATGCCATCGCCTACCCAAAGCACCTGTTCGGCACCATAGAACTCTTTCAGGTAGGTTTCAATCTGTTCTTTGTTCAGGTGCGGATTTCTGTTTTCGTTGAGGAGGCAGGCCGTACTGGTTAAAATGGTTCCTGCACCATTAAATTCTACCGAACCGCCTTCCATCACGATATCCGGTGTAAACAAAGGCAGGTTAAAGTGCCTGGCTATTTTGGTCGGGATCACATCATCCAAATCGTAAGGCGGATATTTACCGCCCCAGGCATTATAGCCCCAGTCGACCACCGCTTTTTCTTTGCCTTTTACCACAAACGCCGGACCATGGTCGCGGCACCAGGCATCGTTGCTCTCGTTAAAATAAAATTCGATTTGGCTCAAATCGGCCTCCACTTTTTGCAATTCGGCAATAGCGAAAGCCTTCATTGCTTCATCCCTGACGTTGATGCGTACTTTTTCGCCTTTGGCAACGGCTTTGATAAACTGGCAATAAGGAGCGTAAATGGTTTCGATCTTGCCCGGCCACGAAGCCTCTTTATGGGGCCAGCTTAGCCAGGTTGCCTCGTGTTTGGCCCATTCGGCAGGGAAAGTGTAGCCTTGTTTTTTGGGCGTTGACAGTTCGGAAAGCGAAGAGTCCGAAAGTCTTTTGATATTATCGTTATTAGTCTCTTTGTTAGACATTATTTCAATGATTTGATCAAAGCGTTAATCATGACCAGCACCTCTTCACAGGAATGATACAGTGTCGAAAAACGTTCTTCATTTATATATTTTCTTCTCTTAGTTAAGTATAAGCAAGCTACGACTTCAATATCTGAACGCAACGAGTATCTTAAAAATCTACAAAACTCTGCGTTACTCTGTCCTGTACTGCCTTCAGCTATATTCAACACTACAGAATCTGCTGCTCTCTTCATCTGCGAGCTTAACACATAAACTTCCTCCCTTGGAAAAGTCCTTGTAAGTTGGTCAATTTCATCAGCTAAGTCCAATGCTTTTTGCCAAACTTTCAGTTGTTCAAATTTAAATGACATAGGTGTATGTTTTTAGGTAGACTGAAATATACAGCATCTATGTGTTTTTCAAAAACTTGTCATTAGATTTTTTGAAAGCAACTTACGGGCTTCGGTCTCCCGACCTTATCCTAATCTCCGTCCAAATACCTTTTGGTAATCGGTTGGTACGAATCTATCCTTCTGTCTCTCAAGAAAGGCCAGTGCTTGCGGAAGAAGTCGGTTTCCTTGGTATCGAGTTCAACCACTTCGGTTTCTTCCTGATCGTGCGAAGCCAGGTAAAGAATACGGCCTTGGGCGTTGGTAGCGAAACTGCCGCCCCAGAATTTCATGGCGCCATCCTGCTCAAAACCTACACGGTTAACGCTCACTACAGGTACGCCATTGGCTACTGCATGCGAACGCTGAATGGTTTGCCAAGCATTGTATTGGTCTTTGTTGGTTTCTTCGTCTTGGTCGGTAGCCCAGCCAATTGCCGTTGGATAGAACATGATATCGGCGCCCATTAAGGCAGTAATTCGCGAAGCTTCAGGATACCATTGATCCCAGCAGATCAAAATACCGATTTTGGCATATTTGGTTTGAAAAACCTTGTAGCCCAAATCGCCAGGCGTGAAGTAGAACTTTTCGTAATAAGCCGGATCGTCGGGGATGTGCATTTTGCGGTATTTGCCCAAATAGCTGCCATCAGCATCCAACACTGCAGTGGTATTGTGATAAAGGCCTTCGGCACGTTTTTCGAACAACGAGGCAATGATAACCACGTTGAGCTCTTTGGCTACTGCCGATAAAGCGTCCGTTGACGGACCTGGGATGGCTTCTGCCAAATCAAAATTATCATAGTCTTCTACATCGCAAAAATAAAGCGAGGTAAAAAGCTCTTGCAAACAAACGATTTGCGCGCCTTTAGCTGCGGCTTCCCTCACCTTAACAATCGCTTTGTCGAGGTTTTCCTGTTTATTCTTGGTACAGCTCATCTGCACCAAACCTACTTTTACTTTGCTCATCTTTTTTAAATTAGAGAATGAGTGAATGATAAAATGAATGAATAAGCTAACATTCAATCATTCAACATTCAACATTCAAAATTACGGGGCAAAGGTACAAAAAAGCTTGGAGGCTGGAAAGAAGAAGATAAGACTTGCAAAGTTTCAAAACTTCGCAAGTCTACTTGGCTAATCTTTTTGTGGTTTGGTTTTAACCTCTAGCACTTCGGTTGTTGCTGCTGTTGCAATCAGTTGCTCCTTGCCTTTTTCGGGATCCATCATTTCCATCAGTTTCAAGCCCAGAAGTCCGTCTATGGCTGTACCGCCCGCATTGGCCCCGCCACCAATCAGCACATCGGGGATTAGTTTGATGTGGCCTTTTGAGAGCTCTTCGGTAATTTTGTAGCGGGTAAAATTCTCACCACCCAAGGCTTTAACGGCCAGTTCATAAGCTTCGGCGGTTGATTTACCCACGGCCAGGATTTTTCCGGCTTCGGCACTACCGGTCAACGAGATCTTCTCGGCTTCGGCCGATGCCCTTAACTTGATGGCTTCAGAATCAGCCTGTGCCCTGGCTTTCGTAGCTTCGGCCTCGGCATGTGCACGCATTTTGGTGGCTTCGGCCTCTGCGCCAACGGCCAGTTTTACGCCGGCAGCATCACCTTCAGATTTTTTAACGGTTGCACTTGCGGTACGCTCGGCAATTTCTACGCTTTGTTGCGCTTTTACGATATCCTTTTGCATATCGGCGATGGCCGTTTCTTTTTCCATGCCCTGACGGGTTTCCTGTGCCTGTTTTTGGGTATTGTAGGTTATTTTTTGTTCTTCGGCAATTTTACGGTCGGTTAGCGTTTTCATCAGCGACTCTGGCGGCACAATATCGCCGATCAAGGTATCAACCGCATTTACGTTATATTCGTCCAATACTTTACGGATATGGTCTTTAGCCGATTCCTGGCGTTCTTTACGGGTGCTTAAGAAAGCGATTACATCACTATCTTGGGCCGAGTTACGGAAATAGTTGCCAATGGTTGGCTCCAAAACCTGCGACACCAGGTTCACCATGTTACCGAAACGGGCAATCACTTTTGGCGCTTCCGTGGTAGGCACATGAATGATCTGCGCCACATCCAAATTGAATGGGAAACCATCTTTAGAACGCACCGTAATGGTCGACAGGTTTTTATCGAGGTTGTGCGCCTCGCTGCGTGCGCTTGCCCAATTCAGCACCAAGTTGGTGGTAGGCACCAGCTCCACCTTCATGGTATATTTGTTGATCGGGTATTTGCCCGGGCCAAGCGGTTCTAACCAAACACCTTTAGAGCCCTTGGCTACAATATTGCCATGTTTAAAATCCGCACCAGTAAGGTCGTTGCCTTCCTGTCCGACGTAAGAAATGACCACGCCAACATAACCAATGGGGATTTCCGTCATGGGAGTTTCTTCCAATTGAATGGCCCACGGATTGAGGTTGTACGAACCGGCCAAGATTACCTGAGGTTGCAAGCCCCTGTTGCCATTGTTTTTAATAAAGGCATCAAAGTCTTGGAAATTATTATGTCCTTCTGCCCATTTGCCCGCAATTTGGTTAGCCTCGATAGGTAAGCCATCCAAGGTTGTTACAATGCCCACCATGCTTTCCTGTATGCGGACCATATCGGTAATAGACACCTGAAACAGCAAGGTGTTGATACGATAGGAACCCGAGGTAATGTAGGTGGCCTGTCTGCCTCGCTGTCCTCCATTTTCCAAGAATTTAACCGCATCCTGAAAGTTATCGCTATCTACGCGCTGGCCCAAAATGTTTCCGGTTGGAATTTCGGCACCGTCTTTGGCCATGATCAATCCGATTTTCCCTTCCGGAATAACCGTAAACTGTTCCATGGTAACACTGTACTGCCAAAACCACATGCCAAAGTAAAGTCCGGGGGCCAAGGTTTTGCCCTGAAAACCGGCTTCGCCTTTCAGGGCGATAATACGCCCGTCGGGCAATTCCCTTTCCGAACCAAAGAGCACGAATTTTTTAGTAATTAGCCCGATCCTGTCTTCGGGCACGATCACCATCCCAAATAGGAACCTCAAAATATACTTGTATAACACCAGGCAAATCAATGCCAATAAAACCCACCAATAATTTAAAATCAGCGTTTCCATAATATTTGTTTTTCATTTTTTTTACAGCAGATAAACCATTTATCTAGCGTGATATAGATGTGTAAGCCGAGGGTTTGTTACCACTTTTCGGAATTATTTTCAACAAATATTTTCGGTGCATTTAAGGCCTCAAATAGCTTTCAGGGACGATTTTCGCCAAAACACCAAGTACAGTTGACATTTGCGGGAATCGTGATTTAAAAGGGCTGAAAAGGGCCTGAAAATCGATTTCTTGGTTTGTGCCGGTGCCTACAGAAAAACTTGCAAAAACGCCCATACGCGTTTTTAAAAATTTGCATGGGCGTTAGGCCTAATTATTTCTCTTCGGCAAGTTTAGACAGCTGCGCAAAAGCATCGAGTGGCCGGGGCGCTTTTTTTTCGATAATCGTACCGTCTTTGCCAATGATAACATAATGTGGGATGCCGGTTAGCTGAAAGAGCTGGTTGGCTTCACTAATCAATTGCGGACTTAACAAATAATGTTCGCCCTCAATTTCCAGTTCTTTACGGGCGGCTAGCCAGTTTTCTTTTTTGTCGTTATAGCCAAAGTACAGAAATACAACATCTTTGCCTTTTAGCTTATTTTTGAGTTGCCTGGCATTGGGCATTTCGCTACGGCATGGCGAGCACCAGCTAGCCCAAAAATCGAGATAGATGACCTTGCCTTTATATTTTTTAAAGATCTCGTTGAGCGAAGCACTTTGGCTTACGTTTTCGGTAGAGCGGTTGCTCTTGGCCAATTTTGCCAAATAGGCGTTGCGCTCATCGGCAATAACCTGCAACAGTTCTTTGTGGTTTACCGATGTCTTGAATTTTTGCAACATGGCATTGTATAAACTATCCTTGCTGTTGGCGGCAAAAAACATCATCTGCCTGGTTAGGAACACCTGCTTGGTTAAGCCGCCCAGGTTGTCTTTTGTGCCAAACTCAAAGAAATCTGCAATTTTTAAGGGGAACTTAGACCCGTTGATCTTAAAATGCATGTAGTAATTGGCCAAGTCGTTGTATTCGCTGGAGTGCATGGCTGCATAATCGTCGTTAAAACCATTGGCGGTAAGCAAGGCTACGTAATTAGGATCCGCTCTTTGTTCGGCGCTCAGCTGTTCGACCAAGGTCCGTTCGTAAGGTTCGTATTTGTAAAGGGTTTTGAGCCATTTATAGTAATCATCGCCCAACTTATTTTGCCGATGGTAGTCTTCTAGCGTAGCCAACTGAAATTCGGCGCGTTCCTTGCGCAGCTTTAGCACTTCGGCGGGATTAAGGCCCTTAAGCTTTTCGTAAAAGTCGCCATATTTTTCGTTTTGTTTTTTGTCGAGGTAGCTTAAAAAATTAACCTCTGCGGCGTTTGGGCCTGTAGCCGATACCCTGTTCCTCATCGTTTGTGTAAAATCGATCACCAGGTTAAGATCGTGACCGGTACAGAGGTCTAACAAGGCAAACTGATCGCCCTGTTCAATAAGCCATTCCTGAATAGCCTTTTCGGGTAAGGTGATTTCAAATTCGCCTTTGCTGTTGAGCTTGGCTTTGTAGCGCTGGCCGTCTCTGGCCCTCGTAATGGCATTAAAGCCGTTTTTACGAAATGCGATAACGCTGTCGGTACTGTTTTTAACGACGCCCTTTACCTTAATGTTTTGGGCAAAGGCCGTAGCGGCAACTAGCCACAGGCCAGCTAATAAGAGATGATTTTTCATGGTTGCTTTTGATTGGTTCAGACCAAACTATAAATATAGTTTACCAATTGCAACTATTTAGGAAATTTTAACATTTGCAAGCAGGCGCTTAGATGGAAGCCCTGTATTCTTCCTGCAATTCGAATAAACATTTGGCGCATAAACAGCCATCGTAAAGCTCACTGATGTGCTGCACTTCATTTATGGTAAGCTGTACGGCACTGCATTGGCATTTGGTGTACGCATTGGCCTTGCACTCTATAGCAGTGCCACATCTTTCGCAGGGAATGATTTCGTGTTTGCTATGTTTGATAGGGCTCAAGGTTATGGGTTGTGAGTTATGAGTTGCGAGTTATGGGTTGTGAGCTATCCTCACATTGCAAAAGTAGGAACAAAAAATAAGGTTCTGAACTTTCGCCCAAAACCTTACTTTATAATTATATCTAGCTTGCTGGCTACTAGCCTGAACAGCTGATGCAGCCTTCTTCCATGGTACAAACCGGACCTGAAATGATTTCTTCTGCCGGATTTTCGATTACCTCTGGGATAACCGCCTCCATGGCTTTGCCAGCTTGATTCTCTACCGTAAACTTCACCGCTTGCGAGGCTGCTTGCGTACGTAGGTAGTACATACCAGTTTTCAAGCCTTTTTTCCAAGCATAGAAGTGCATTGATGTTAATTTCGAAGTATTTGGCGCATTGATGAACAAGTTTAGCGATTGCGATTGACAGATATAAGCGCCCCTATCGGCCGCCATATCAATGATGTTACGCATCTTGATTTCCCAAACTGTTTTGTACAGTTCTTTGATGTAATCTGGGATTTCAGGGATGTCTTGGATCGAACCGTTGGCCAAAATGATCCTGTCTTTCATGGCCGGGCTCCATAGGCCTAAAGCAACCAAGTCTTTCAGCAAGTGTTTGTTTACCACGATAAACTCGCCGCTCAATACCCTTCTGGTATAAATGTTCGAAGTATAAGGTTCGAAACATTCGTTATTGCCCAAGATTTGCGAAGTAGAAGCAGTTGGCATTGGTGCTACCAATAAAGAGTTGTACACACCGGTTTTCATCACGCGTTTGCGCAATTTATCCCAATCCCAACGGTTGCTACTTGGCTTTACGCCCCACAAATCGAACTGGAATTTGCCTTTAGACAATGGCGATCCTTTGAAGGTTTCGTACGGGCCATGTTTCTCGGCCAAATCAGCAGAGGCTGTCATGGCGGCGAAGTAAATGGTTTCGAAAATATCTTTGTTCAATTCTTTGGCGGCATCGCTTTCAAAAGGATAACGCATCAAGATAAAGGCATCGGCCAAACCTTGCACACCCAAACCAACCGGACGGTGGCGCAAATTAGAGTTTTCGGCCTCTTTAACAGGATAGTAGTTGTGATCTATAATCTTGTTTAAGTTTAAAGTAGTTTGATAAGTTACGTCGTATAGTTTTTGGTGGTCGAACTCGCCATTGATCACGTATCTAGGCAAAGCCAACGAAGCCAAGTTACATACGGCTACCTCGTCTTTAGAAGTGTATTCGATGATTTCGGTACACAAGTTAGAACTTTTAATGGTGCCCAGGTTTTGCTGGTTCGACTTGCTATTGGCCGCATCTTTGTACAACAAATAAGGTGTACCGGTTTCGATTTGCGAATCTAAAATGGCAAACCATAATTCTTGTGCTTTTACTACTTTGCGGGCTCTTCCTTCTGATTCGTATTTAGTGTATAATTTGTTGAATTCTTCGCTGTGGCAATCGGCCAGGCCTGGTGCTTCATCTGGTGAGAACAAACTCCAATCGCCGTTTTCTTCTACGCGTTGCATGAACAAATCGCAGATCCAAAGGGCATAGAACAAATCGCGGGCACGCATTTCCTCTTTACCGTGGTTTTTGCGCAAATCCAGGAATTCGAAAACATCGGCATGCCAAGGCTCCAAATAAATAGCGAAGGCACCTTTACGCTTGCCACCACCTTGGTCTACATAGCGGGCTGTATCGTTAAATACCCTCAACATCGGCACGATACCGTTGCTGGTACCATTGGTACCGCCAATGTATGCGCCAGTTGCACGAATATTGTGGATGCTTAGACCAATACCGCCAGCGCTCTGCGAAATTTTGGCCGTTTGTTTCAAAGTATCATAAATGCCTTCGATGCTGTCGTCTTGCATGGTGAGCAAGAAGCACGACGACATTTGGGGTTTTGGCGTAGCCGCGTTGAACAGGGTTGGCGTAGCGTGGGTAAACCAGCGCTCACTCATCAGGTTATAGGTTTTGATGGCGCTATCGATATCTTCTTTGTGGATACCTACGGCTACACGCATGAACAGGTGTTGCGGGCGCTCAACAATTTGGCCGTTTACCTTTAGAAGATAGGATTTTTCCAAGGTTTTGAAGCCAAAATAGTCGAAGCCGAAATCTCTGTCGTAGATGATGGTACTATCCAGGATATCGGCGTTGTTTTTGATTACTTCCCAAACATCGTCGGCAATTAAAGAGGCCGATTTGTCGGTTTTGGGATCGATATAGTTGTACAGCAGCTCCATCGTTTTAGAAAACGATTTGATGGTGTTTTTGTGCAGGTTGGAAACCGCAATACGCGATGCCAACAAAGCGTAGTCTGGATGCTTTGTAGTTAAAGACGCTGCCGTTTCTGCCGCAAGGTTATCCAGTTCTGATGTAGTAACACCATCATAAAGCCCTTCGATTACCTTCTTGGCCACATCAATCGGGTCTACTAATTCTGCATTAAAACCATAACATAACTTCTCAATGCGAGCGGTTATCTTATCAAACTTTACCGCTTCCTGGCGGCCATCTCTTTTTATTACAAACATCCTATCAATTATTTAATGGTGCGTACCTTACGATAGCGGCACCAGGTTTTAAAATATTTTATTATTACTAGCAGTTAGATGTGAGATTTGAGGCCTGAGACTTTATCCTCAACCTTAAACCTTCCATCTCTAAGCCTTGCTTTAAAAATCGTCGTCCAACGAAAATGCCGAAGCTTTGTTGTCTGATGCGGTCAATACGCCGCTTTTTTGGTAATCGCCTACACGTTTTTCGAAGAAGTTGGTTTTGCCTTGCAGCGAAATCATCTCCATAAAATCGAATGGGTTGGTTGAGCCGTATATTTTTTTGTAGCCCAATTCAGATACCCATCTGTCGGCCACAAATTCGATGTACTGTTTCATCAAATCGGCATTCATGCCGATCAGTTTTACCGGCAGGGCATCGGTGATGAAGTCCTTTTCGATTTCAACGGCATCTTTGATGATGGTATGCACCTGTTCTTCGCTTAGTTTGTTTTTCAGCATGCTGTATAACAGGCAGGCAAACTCGCAGTGCATGCCTTCGTCTCTTGAAATCAGCTCGTTGCTGAACGTTAATCCTGGCATCAGGCCACGTTTTTTGAGCCAGAAAATAGAGCAGAAGCTACCGCTGAAGAAAATGCCTTCTACCGCAGCAAAAGCCACCAAACGCTCGGCAAAATTGCCGTTTTCTATCCAGCGCAAGGCCCATTCTGCTTTCTTCTTCACGGCAGGAACGGTTTCTATGGCATGGAACAAGCGGTCTTTTTCTTCAGGATCTTTCACGTAGGTATCGATCAGCAAGGCATAAGTTTCCGAATGGATGTTCTCCATCATGATCTGGAAACCATAAAAGCACCGTGCTTCTGGAATTTGTACCTCGCTCATAAAATTTACGGCCAGGTTTTCGTTAACAATACCATCGCTGGCGGCAAAGAAGGCCAAAATATGGGAAATGAAATGGCGCTCGCCACTGTTCAGGTTATCCCAATGCTTTTGGTCGTCGGATAGATCGATTTCTTCGGCCGTCCAAAAACTGGCTTCGCTCTTCTTGTACATTTCCCAAATAGCGGGGTATTTAATTGGGAGGAGCACAAAGCGGTCTTTGTTTTCCTTTAATAGTAATTCTTGTTCCTTCTCCATTAGCTCAATTTTTAACGTTTAGCAAATTCTATTTCGGGCATCATTCCGGGAATGGTGCCATGGGCACCCGATTCCTTTGCTAGCCCTCCTTATCTCGGAAGCCTTTATCAAATATCCACCGCCGACAAACCGCATCCAGCTGGAAAACTTAAAAAACATTCGATTTTCAATGCTTTTTAACCAACTAAATATGAAGTACTTAATAATATATCGGAGTGGATTCTTTTTAAAGAACTTTGTTTAACAAATATAAATGTTGACCCCTGTTTTAGGCCACAAAGTTGTTAACATCCTGTTTGATTCGACCTGATTTTTCATCAGTTTTTTGTCAGAAACGACATAGAAAAAAGCTAATTATTTCTTTTTAAGGACTTAGTAAATTAAAACGAGTGTTAATAATTTTAAAAACCGTGTTGCGACACTCTTTTTTGGAGTACGTTAGTCGGGCTTTACATAGGCAATTTCCACACGGGCATAACCCAGTTTGTAAATGCCCAAAGCCTTGGCAGCTCCCTGCGAAATGTCTAAAGAAAACTTCTTGCTAAAAGGCCCACGGTCGTTCACTTTCACCTCAACGGTTTTGCCGGTTACCAGGTTTTTCACCTTGATGATGGTGCCAAAAGGCAAGGTGCGATGGGCCGCCGTAAATTTCTTGGCGTGGTATCTTTCGCCGCTGGTGGTTTTGCGTCCTTCGAATTTTTTGGCGTAATAGGTGGCCAATATGATTTGCTTGGTGGTATCGGTAGCTTTGGCCACTATTTCTTGCGCCTTTACGGCAAAAGAGGCAAAGCAGAGAATCGCTAACAGCTGTAAATGATATTTCATCTATTCATGGTTTTTTGCTGGCCAGCCGAAGCTTGCCATGATCAAAATATACATTCCGTTACGCTACAAATTAAAGACAATCTGCATCATCTATTTGTTAAGCGGATGGCAAATATACAAAAACTGGACTGTTTGGCTACAACCAGTTTGTTTATTCTCCCTGCAGGAGTACGCGCTGGTGTGCAATAACCTGGCCACAGCTCATCAGATTCGACCTAACTGTTGGCCTAGGCCTCAAAAAGCGGCCAAACCTTAACAGCTTATGCTATTAAGGCAACCTGTAGCATGTTGCAACGAAAGATCAAGGGCTATATAAAACGAATGCCCAGCTTTTGCCGGGCATTTGTGGTTGTTACGGGATATTTCTTATTGCTTTTTATCAGGCACAAAATTCATGGAGATAGAATTTACGCAATGGCGGGTATTTTTGGCAGTCAGGCCTTCGCCTACAAACACGTGGCCCAAGTGGGCACCACAATTGGCGCAGATGATTTCGGTACGCTGTCCGTCGGCATCGGGTACACGCTTCACAGCACCTTTAATTTCATCGTCGAAAGCCGGCCAGCCACAATGGGCATCGAATTTAGAATCAGATCGGTACAACGGCGCATTGCAGCGCTTGCAGGTATAGGTTCCTTTTTCAAAAAACTTGTCGTATTTGCCGGTACCCGGATATTCGGTTCCTTTACGTACGATTACGTCTTCTTCTTCCTTGGTTAATTTGTTGTATTCCATGTGCTTAGTGGTTTTTGAAGGCGCTTTCTTATCTTGTTGCGCACAGGCGGCCAAACCTGTCAACAGCAACAAGCCGAGCACCATAACTGTTTTATTGATCATTGTTTTCATTTGATGTACTGTTTACAAACTATATACGCTTTGTCGCGCCTTTTGGTTTTTGCTTACAGCCTTATACAAATATAATCAATCGAAGGGGTTTTTAGCGACTTGGGCTCGTTAGGTGAAAGTCATAATTGGCAAAACACTTGCGGAGTTTTAAAAACTTCATAAGTGTTGCTGATACGAACCCCATCAACGCAAAAAGCATCCTACCAGGTAGAATGCTTTTGCTATCGTAAACCCAAAAATGGTTTGCTTACTTTTTCAATAGGTTAGCCATGGCTGCGCCAATTTCGGCAGGACTTTCTACTACGGTAATACCGCACTCGGCCATGATCTTCATTTTGGCCGCCGCTGTATCGTCGGCACCGCCAACAATGGCGCCAGCGTGGCCCATTCTGCGTCCCGGAGGCGCTGTTTGGCCAGCAATGAAACCTACAACCGGCTTGGTACCGTTTTCTTTGATCCAAAGGGCTGCTTCTGCCTCCATGCCGCCGCCAATCTCGCCAATCATGATGATACCTTCGGTTTCTGGATCGTTCATCAACAACTCAACAGCTTGTTTGGTGGTTGTACCGATAATCGGGTCGCCACCGATACCGATAGCCGTAGTGATACCCATGCCTGCTTTTACAACCTGATCAACCGCTTCGTAAGTTAAAGTTCCAGATTTTGAAACCACACCTACCGTACCTCTTTTGAAGATAAAGCCTGGCATGATACCGATCTTAGCTTCGTCGGCAGTGATGATACCTGGACAGTTAGGACCGATTAAACGGCAATCCCTGCCGGTGATATAAGATTTTACAGCAATCATATCCTTGGTTGGGATACCTTCTGTAATACAAACGATTACTTTAATGCCAGCCTCTGCAGCTTCCATAATGGCATCGGCTGCAAACGGAGGAGGTACAAAAATAATAGATACATTGGCGCCAGCTTTATCAACTGCATCTTTTACAGTGTTAAATACAGGTCTATCCAAGTGTGTTTGGCCACCTTTGCCTGGGGTTACACCACCAACAACGTTCGTACCGTAAGCTATCATTTGCTCAGCATGGTAGGTACCTTCGTTTCCGGTAAAACCCTGAACAATTACTTTTGAATCTTTATTTACTAAAACACTCATTATATCTATTTTTTTGCATGCAAATCTAAGGTAATTGAAATGCAATGTCAACTGCAAAAGGCAGATAATTTGTCACATCTTTATTTTACAGGGAGACCTTGATGGTTTATTGACATTAAAGGGGTTAAAGCCTTAGAAATTCCATTTAAAAATGATCTCCTTCTGCTTTTTCAATAGCCAGGGGCTTAATGGCGTTCCGGTATTTTTCTTCGTCAAATTCGTTTTCGCTTTTGGCAATTACGATGGTGGCAATGCCGTTGCCAATCATGTTGGTAATGGCGCGGGCCTCGCTCATAAACCTGTCTACGCCCAATAAAATGGCAATATGCTCAACCGGCATGATCTTGAGCGCCGTAAGCGTACTGGCCAGCACAATAAAGCCACTACCCGTTACGCCGGCTGCCCCTTTCGAGGTGACCATCAGTACCGCCATGATCGAAATCTGCTCGCCCAGGCTCAAGTCGATGTTGAATACCTGCGTTAAAAAGATAACCGCCATGGCCAGGTAAATAGAAGTGCCATCGAGGTTGAAGGAATAGCCCGTTGGGATCACCAAACCCACCACTGACTTATCGCAACCAATATCTTCCATTTTACGCATCATGCTGGGCAACACCGACTCTGACGACGAAGTACCCAAAACGATCAGGATTTCCTGCCTGATGTATTTAAGGTAAGCCCACAAGCTAAACTTATAAAAACGGCAAATCAGGTTAAGCACCACAAAAATAAAAAGGAAACAGGTGAGGTAAACCGAGCCCATCAGGCTGGCCATCGGCTTAAGCGTACCAATTCCATAGGTACCGATGCTAAAAGCCATGCCCCCAAAAGCCCCAATGGGCGCCACGCGCATCACTACCTTCATCATGTTGAACAGCACTTTTGAAATCTTGTCGAAAGTGCCCAGCAACGATTGGCCCGGAGCGCCGAGCTTGCTCAGTCCGTAGCCAAACAAAATAGCGAAGAACAAAATCTGCAATATTTCGCCCTTGCTAAAGGCCTCGAATATATTTTTCGGGATGATGTGCGTTACAAATTCAAGCCATTTGATTTCGCCCGCCTGCTCGGCATATTTGGCAATTTTGGTTACATCGCCTTCGGGCACCTTAACCCCAACTCCTGGCTTTAAAATATTGGCTACCAAAAGGCCAATGGCAATGGCCGCCGTGGTTACGATCTCAAAATACAGCAGGGCCTTGCCTCCTACACGGCCAACCCGTTTCATATCGCCCATATGGGCAATGCCCAAAACGATGGTAAAAAATATGATGGGCGCAATCAACATGCTGATGAGGTTGATGAAGCATTTGCTGATGAGCTCGGCACTTGGCGCAAACCCCGGAAACTGCACCCCTACAATTACGCCGAGGGTAATGGCCACCAACACCTGAAAGGTTAGATTAGAAAGTATAGACTTCATCTGCAACAGAAATTAAGGTTGAAATATAAAACTATTTTCTGGCGAGACGGCTATTTTTTAGCAAATGGAAAAAAAAGCATCGGCATTAGATAAATAAAGACAATTTGTACGTTATAAGCGCTATAATCCTGTTTTACTGGATTAATGCCTATCTTTACTCATAAGAATGCCATCAAAATGAAAAATTTTTGCCTTTCCCTTTTTTTTATCGCCACCTTACTATTTGTTTACTCCTGTAAAAAAGAGGTTGTTGAGCCGCAACCCCTGGTGCAAAAGCAGATTTTGGGCAGATGGCCTTTAAGGTACACCATCAAGAACGTAGCTGTAGACAATATCCGGATGTGGCCAGATACCACCAACATTTACAACCCGGTTGATACGCTCGTTTTCAGAACCGATGGCAAGGTGATTACCCGCAGGGCTGGCGTAGCCATAGACAGCACGACCTATAGTATTGATGCCCAAGGAATGCACATTACCTTCGGCACCGGCTCTCCAAAAAAACTAAGCTTTGTACGCTACAAAAGCTTGGGCATTGCCACCGAAACCATTGTTAAAAACGGATCGAGTACCACTACAACCATAATCGAAGACCAGTATTTCAGGTAAGTTCCCAATATCCCTATTTAATTGTCTTTCAATCGATAAGACATCTGTTTTCTTAGTAAAAAAACGCGAACCTTCTTTGAAATCCGAAGTTTCGCGTATCTTAAGGAGAAATTTTATTGCGACAGCCTTATAGGCCGCCTCGCCATGACTTTTCAAGCATCCTAGAATTAACCTCAAAACAGCATGATGAACAAAACCAACAAGATGAAATTTGACTATAACGGAGCTACAGTCCTTTCAAGGAACGAAATGAAAAACATTGTAGGTGGCGTTGGGCCCAACAATCCACGTTGTGGCGAAATTTGCCCTCCGTTTACTT
The DNA here is from genome assembly GCF_016429155.1 of Pedobacter sp. ASV12. GTDB lineage: Bacteria > Bacteroidota > Bacteroidia > Sphingobacteriales > Sphingobacteriaceae > Pedobacter. The sequence goes on from NZ_JAELUC010000024.1 coordinate 42,709, forward strand.
CAAATCCAGAAATCAGGTGCGTAGATGAATGTGGCGATTGTATAAGGGTAGAAGCGAGTATCTATGTCTGCATGGTACCTTTAAACGAAAAATAAGCCTATATATAGTTAACTGCTATTCTTCTTTGGCAATTCCGGCCGAAGAAAACTGCAATTCGTACAAACGCTTGTAGTAGCCGTCTATTTTAAGCAGCTGCTGATGGGTACCTTTTTCCTTGATTTCGCCTTTGTCGAGCACAATAATCAAATCGGCCTTTTGGATGGTCGACAAGCGATGCGCAATCACGATGGAAGTCCGGCCATGCATCAATTTGTCGATGGCATTTTGAATCAGCATTTCGGTTTCGGTATCAACCGATGAGGTAGCTTCGTCGAGCACAAGTATGGCAGGCTTGTAAACCAGGGCGCGGATAAACGAAAGCAGCTGGGCCTGTCCGGCCGAAAGCGTAGCGCCACGTTCCATCACATTGTAATGGTAGCCTCCCGGCAAACGTTCGATAAAGTCGTGCGCACCCACTTTTTTGGCCGCAGCCACTACTTCATCAATGGTAATTGCGGGATTATTAAGGGTAACGTTATTCAAAATCGTGTCCGAAAACAGAAATACATCCTGTAATACCGTAGCAATATGGCTACGCAGGTAACCCAATTCATAATCTTTGATGTTTACGCCATCAACCTTGATGGTACCTTGCTGTATTTCGTAAAAACGGTTAAGAATATTGATGGTAGAAGACTTACCCGCCCCCGTAGCTCCTACTAAGGCAACGGTTTGCCCCGGCTTTACCTCGAACGAAATATTTTTAAGCACATAGCCATCTTCGGGCACTTCGCCGTCTTGATTATAGCTGAACCACACCTGTTCAAAACTGATTTCTCCCTCCATTTTGGCTGGCGCATAAGTGCCTTTGTTTTCGGTGGCCTCATCGGTATCGAGCACTTTAAAAACGCGTTCGGCCCCTACCATGCCCATTTGCAGGGTATTGAACTTATCGGCAAGCTCCCTGATGGGCCTAAACAGCATGTTGATGAACATGATGAAGGTGGTAATGGTTCCGGGCTTTACACTTAATGGCTTATCTAAAATCATTTTAGCACCATACCAGATCAACAAGCCCAACGAAAGTGCAGAAATAAGCTCTACCACTGGAAAAAAGATAGAATAATACCAGTTAGAACGGATATTGGCATCTCGGTAGCGCGAATTGATTTTTTTAAATTTCTTGTACTCCTGCTCTTCCCGGGCAAAATATTGGATAATGGAAATCCCGCTGATGTGTTCCTGCAAGTACGTATTGAGGTTAGACACCTCGGTTCTGATTTCCTGAAAAGCCACTTTAATGGCCTTTTGAAAAATACGGGTTGCGATAATAAGAAAAGGTATAGGCAGCAGCACCACCAGGGTGAGCTCCCAATCCATACTGAGCATCCAGCCGATAATAACCACCACCTGCAACAAATCGCCAACCATGGCAATCAAGCCTTCTGAAAAGATATCGGCAATGGTTTCCAAATCGGAAACGGTACGTGTAATAAGTTGCCCAATAGGCGTTTGGTCGAAATACTTGAGCCTGAGTTTGCTGATGTGGTTGAATACATTGATACGCAGATCTCTGATAGCCGATTGGCCCAGCGTATTGGTAGAGAGTGTTTGGCTGTACTGCACAAGGGTTTGGAGCACCAACAGGGCAATCATCAAGATCGTCATGCTGACCAGGCCTTGGTAATTGCCTTTTAAAATAAACTGGTCTAAGGTATAACCAATCAGGTAAGGCCTAACCGGCGTAATAACGGCCAAGAGCAAAGTAAGCACTACCGACCACCGGAAAACCGCACGATAAGGCTTTACATACTCAAAAACACGTTTGAGCAGGTTCACATTAATGGCATCTCCAGTTATTTTAGACATAGTTATTTTAATTTTGGATGATTGAATATCTTAATGAGTGAATGCTTTCCATTACAAATGAATGTTTTTAATTCATAACACATTCTATCATTCTCTAATTCTATCATTCTCTAATTCACAAATGGATACTCGACCTTAACCAAATACAGTCCACAAGCAGGCACCGACTGTCCGGCTTTACTGCGATTTTTGCTGGCCACAATATCGGCTACGCCCTGAGGAGCCAAATCGCCTTTGCCCACCAGCACCAAGGTACCGACAATAGCCCTCACCATGTTTCTTAAAAAACGATCAGCACTGATGTGGAAGACCAAACCGTCTGCCTTTTCTTCAAACCTGGCTTCGGTAATTTTGCAATTATTGGTAAAGGTTTGGGTTTTCGACTTGCTGAAACAAGAAAAATCCGTAAAACCCAACAACAACTGCGCGGCCTGGTTCATCGCATCCACGTTGAGCGAGCCTTTATACAGCCAAGAACGATCTATTTTAAAGGGGTCTTTCTCAAAATGAAGATGGTATTTATAGGAACGCGAAGTGGCATCAAAACGTGCGTGGGCATCCTCATCAACTGCAAAAATACGTTTCACCGCAATGCTGTAAGGCAAAAGCGAGTTGATTCCGCCAACGGCATTCAGCACTGTTGCTTCGGGCAGCTCGGCCACATCAAAATGCGCAAAAAACTGCGTGGCATGTACACCTGCATCGGTACGCCCGCAACCCAGGCTCGCTATTTCCTGCCTAAAGAAAATGCCCAATGCCTTATCCAAACATTCCTGAACCGTAATTCCGTTCGGTTGCGTTTGCCAGCCGTGATAGTTGGTGCCATCGTAGCTCAATTCGATAAAGTACCTTTTCTTGTTCACTTGCTGCAAAAATACTTTTTTCTGCGCATTAATCCCTTGCGCAGCCTGCATTTGCCATGGCTATTTTCACAAAATCTTTTTTCCGCTAAAGAGCGTCTGTATTTATTGCTTTTAAATGCATTTTTTAGCTAAGTTTGTTAAAATTATCTGGAATTATATGATACAAAGAATACAATCTATTTGGCTATTGCTGGCCTGCGTAACGATCAGTTGCTTAATTTTTGTTCCTATTGTCAACACTTCCATTGGCAGCGTACAATACCTTTTAACCGCACAGGGCATCTACGAAAAGGTAGGCGAACAAAGCAAACAGATAGAGGCCTCGTTGCCTGTGCTGATCAGCACCATTGCCATCGCGCTACTGGCCCTTTTCAACATCTTCAATTTCCGCAAAAGAGCCTTGCAAAAGAGAATGGCCCTCGTTACCATCGTACTGATTATCGGCCTTTCTTTTTGGTGCAGCCAATATGCCAAAAAAATACCAGGGGGATTGGAAAATGCCAATTATAAAGTTGGACTATTTTTGCCAGTCATTGCCATTTTCTTTATCCTGTTGGCCATCCGTGGCATCAATAATGACGAAAAACTGATCAAGTCTGCCGATCGTTTGCGATAGATTTGACCCATGATCAAAGGACTTTACGAAACCCATATCGAGGTCGAAAACCTGGAACGGTCTATCGATTTCTATAAAAACACACTCGGCTTAACCCAATGCCATTACGAAGAGGCGCGCCGGATTGCCTTTTTCTGGATTGGCGAAGCCCAAAGTGCCATGTTGGGCATCTGGGAAAAACCTGTAGGACAAGTAGCCAAAAGGCATTTCGCCTTCAGGTGCACGCCAGACGACATCCTGCAACATTCAGTCCAGTTCCTGAAAGACAGGAACCTGAAACCCTACAACTTTCTAAAAAACGGCAGCGACGAACCCATGGTTTTTGCCTGGATGCCAGCTATAGCCATTTATTTTAACGACCCCGATGGCAATTCGTTAGAATTTATTGCGATCTTGGAAGGCGAGGCCAAGCCCGAATTGGGCGTTGTTTCTTATGAACAATGGATGGCCCAAACCTAACCTTTCAAGCCCCTATTCCATGAAATCAGGATTTATCATGTTGCTGGCACTTTTGTTGGCCTTTGGACCATTAATGGCACAGGATAGTCTCATTACGGCCATGGCCAAAAAGAACAGCTATACTTTTGGGCCGAAGCAGACCAGCTTTAACGGCGAAGGCTGGAATAAAATACTGGACGCCGCACAAAAAAGCGCTGCCGTACTTATTGGCGAAGACCACTTTACCAATGAAATCCCCTATTTTACTTCGGCATTGGTTTCGCAGGTCAAATTCGATAATTTCTTTGGCGAAATAGATCCCTATTCGGCTAAAATTCTGCAACAAAAAATCAAGACCCTTGCTGCTCCGGCATTTAAAAGCTATGTAGCCGACTATGGCAATACCTTTTCTTTTTATGCATTTGAACCCGAGTTGGCCTTATTGCAAAAGCTGGTTAAGCAAGGCGTACAGCTGAATGGCACCGATCAGATTTTGTTGGTTGGAGACCGATTGGTTTGCAGCGAATTGAAAAAAACCACTTCAAATAAAAGGGCTAAAGAAATTTATCGCACCATCGAGATCAATTCAAAAAATCATTTCGATGCCTTTTTAAAAGACCAAAGCAAGCCTTTTTATTTGTATACGCCCGATTTCGACAAAAACATGAACGAGCTCACTTCCTTGCCATTAAGCAAGCAGGAAAAGCAAATGATAGAAATGCTCAAACTCACGGCAAAAATCTATAAATCGGGCAGTCACCATTTACGGGTTCAATTGATGAAGAACCAACTGATGGCCACTTACGGCAAATGGTACAATAAAAAAAATCTTTTCAAGTATGGCGCCAACCATGTAGCCAAAGGCGAGAGTTTGCTCGAAATATTCGATACGGGCAACTTGGTTAACAACATTGCCGACAGCCAATTCGGCAAGTCGCTGCACCTCATGATTATTGGCAAAAGCGGCACGCAGGCCTCTCCTTTCAAAGGCTTTCCGGCCGAGGCTATAGACGAAAACAGCGGCACCCTTAAACTGCTTCAGCCCTTTTTTAAAGCAACCGAGGGCGAGCAATGGCATTGTTTTGATATGCATCCTTTGCAAGAAGCGCTCGAAAATGGCAAACTGGGCATCGCCAGCACCAAATTGGCCCGAATAATAAAAGGATATGATTTCCTGATAGTTATACCCAAGGTTTCTGCATCGCAGTTTCCGAAATAAATCTTTTCGCTCCATAACCCTGTATCTTTTAAACTTAGCCATGCATCTCTTCAATATGCCATACAAATTTGTTGTTGTTATCCTGTTTTTATGCCTATCGTTCGCTGTCCGTTTTTCGTTTGCGCAAACCCAAACCTTCAATGCTGTAAAAATCGATAGCCTAACCGCCGCACAGGCCAAAGCCATATTGAACCAACTTCCAACCGGTCAATTTCAGAAGCGAGTTGACCAACAAAAGGCGAAGGCACTGCCCTATCGGTTGCTTTTGCCTAAAAATTACAACAAAAACAAGAAATATCCTTTGGTCATCTCTTTCCATAACTCTACACGAATTGGCAACGACAATGAAAAGCAGCTAGAGCCATTGGCGAGGATTTGGCTTAGGGATGAGATTCAGGAAAAATATCCATGCTTTGTTTTAGCGCCACAGTTCAATGCGCGCTCATCAAGCTACGTTCCAAATCAAGGTGGCGTTTTAGAGTCCAAACCTTCTGACGATATCAGACTCGTTTTGAACCTCCTGAAACAACTTGAGCGGGAGTTCGGCACGATTGATCAAAGCAGGATCTATTTGGTTGGCTATTCGATGGGTGCTTCAACTGCGCAAAACCTGCTGAGTTTGGCTCCTGAAAAGTTTGCGGCCCTGGTTTCAATCGCGGCTGTGCCCGATTTTTCTAACCTTAAGGCCATGAGCCGTAAAGACATCTTATTGATCCACGGCCAAAAAGACAACGAAAACCCTTATCAGGGAAGTGTTGAACTGTTTAACAAACTCAAAGGCAACCAAAAAGCAACATTCATCACCTTTACTGAACTTGACCATAACAACATCCATATCCCTTTCCTCTTATCGGCGCAAATACCCCAATGGCTGTTTGGTAAACACCTATAGTCTTTTTTATCTTGCCAACAGTTGTGGCTGGTTATGCGGTGCCGGCCGAATGGATTTATACAAAAAAGAAGGCAACGAATGAAAACCCGTAAAACCTACTGCAACTGGATTAGTTAATAGCAGCTACTAACCTACTCAAAGTCAACCCATTTGCCACAGGGGCACTTTCAAAAACTATTTCCCTGAAAATCTGTGAAATACGAAATATTAACCGTACCTTTGCCGCTTAATTAAAAAATGTTATAATGATAAACCCATTTAGTAAATTGGGGATAAGTGATGACGTTGTTAATGCCGTAAAAGAGCTAGGTTTCGAAAATCCTACGCCTATTCAGGAGCAATCCATTCCTGTACTGTTAGAAGGTAGTAACGACTTTGTTGGTTTGGCCCAAACAGGAACAGGAAAAACAGCCGCATTCGGATTGCCGCTGTTAGAATTGATAGACTTTAAGAGCAATAAGCCACAGGCACTCATTTTGTGCCCTACCCGTGAGCTTTGTCTGCAGATTGCAAACGACATCAAGAATTTCTCAAAAAACACGCCTAATGCACACGTAGTTGCCGTTTACGGTGGTGCGAACATTATGCAACAACTACGCGAGATACGCAATGGCGTACAAATCGTAGTGGCCACGCCCGGCCGTATGTTAGACATCATTGGCCGTAAAGCCATCGATTTCTCTAACGTGAAATATGTAGTATTAGATGAAGCCGACGAAATGTTGAACATGGGCTTCCAAGAAGACATCAACGATATCTTATCTACTACTCCAGACGACAAAAAAACATGGTTATTTTCTGCTACCATGCCTGCAGAAGTTCGCCGTATAGCCAAAAACTATATGGAAAACCCTGTAGAATTGACCATGGGCACCAAAAATACTGGCAACGTTAACATCGACCACGAATATTATGTGGTGCGTGCCAGAGACAAATATGCCGCCTTGAAGCGCATTGTAGATTTTAACCCGGAAATTTTCGCCGTGGTTTTCTGCAAAACCAAAATGGATACGCAGGAAGTGGCAGATCATTTGATCAAAGATGGCTATAACGCTGATTCTTTGCATGGCGACCTTTCGCAGCAACAACGAGACAAGGTAATGCAGCGTTTCCGCGAAAGACACATGCAATTGTTGATCGCTACAGACGTAGCCGCCCGTGGTATCGACGTCAACAACGTTACCCACGTAATCAACTACGCCTTACCTGACGAAATTGAAAGCTACACCCACCGTAGCGGCCGTACCGGTCGTGCAGGCAAAACCGGTGTTTCTATCTGTATCGTCAACTCGAAAGAGATTGGCAAAATCCGTCAGATCGAAAGAATCATTGGCAAGCAGTTTACCAAAGCCGAATTGCCAACAGGTTTCGACGTATGCGAAAAACAATTGTTTGCCTTGGTACACAAGGTGCACAACGTAGAAGTAAACACCGACCAGATCGACCAGTACATTCCACGCATCATGGACGAATTTGCCGAATTGAGCAAAGAAGAAGTGATCAAACGTTTTGCATCGTTAGAATTTAACCGTTTCTTAGAATACTACAAAAACGCGCCAGACTTGAACGCAAGTACCGAAGAGCGTGGCGACAGAGGCGATCGTGGCCCAAGAAACTTCGGCAACAGCGATTACACCCGTTTGTTCATCAACGTAGGTTCGGTTGACGATTTTACCAGGGGCGATTTGTTGGGTTTTGTATGTAACAATGGCAAAATCAGTGGCAAAGCAGTTGGCAAAATCGACTTGAAAGGTGTTTTCTCTTTCATTGAGGTAGAAAACGATTCGGTTGAGTCATTGTTCAACAACTTTAAAGATGTTCAATACAATGGCCGTGAAGTAAGGTTGGAAAAAACTTCGGAAGAAGCCCGTAGCGAAAAACGCAGCTTTGGCGGTGGCAGTGGCCGTCGCGATCGTGGTGGCTATGGTGGTGGCGACAGAAGAAGCGGTTCAGGCCGTCGCGAAGGCGGAAGCTCCAATGGTGGCGGCGGCTTCAGGGATTTCTCTGGCCGCAGCCGTGAAGACAGGGGTGGTTACGGTGCAAACCGTGGCGATCGTCGCGATAGCCGTGGCGATAGAGGCGGAAGCAAACGCAGGTCGTAGACCCAAGTCCATAAAAAACAAAAACCCGATCATTCAGTTGACCGGGTTTTTTTATGCTTAATTTTCTTTTGGCCTGTCTTTAATTTGGCTAGCCTTTAAGTAAACTTTTGCACCCTTTTTGTTTACATAATATTTCTTGTTCTTCCCATCAATGTAAACGTTAGAACCATCGGGTGCCATTTTGCCTTTGTAAGTCTCGTCGGCCACCTTAGAAGCGCCTTTAACCGCTACCTCGGCCGTTTTGTTGCCTACACTTTTTGCGCCTTTCTCAACGGCATTACCGGTTTTACTCAACGCTTTGCCTACTTTGGTTTTCTTTTCCTGCTTTTCTTGCGCTACGGCGGTAAAAGTAACCGAAGCAATCATTGCCATGGCTGCTAGGCCAATTAAATACTTTCTTTTCATGATACGTTATTTTAACTAGAAACAAGACAAGGGCGGCTTTGTTTTGAAAATCAGGCAACTTAACCTCCCTGAATCTAAAAATTAATTTAAAATTTATAATAAAAGTTTAATTTTACTAAACAAAACATTTACGCGTATGAAACTGAAATTAACCTTGCTATTCGCCTGTATGGCACTGGGCGTATTTGCCCAAACTACCAAAACAAAAAACATTGTCTTCATTTCTGTTGATGGCTATCGCTGGCAGGAATTGTTCAACGGTGCAGATTCTTCGCTCATGAAGCTCAAAAAGTATCGTCAACAAGATTCAAGCGCTGTTTTCAAAAAATATTGGGCCAATACTGCTGCCGAAAGAAGAAATTTACTGATGCCGTTTTTTTGGGGCACCTTAGCCAAACAAGGTCAACTTTATGGCAACCGCGCCTTGGGCAACAAGGTAAACGTGAGGAATCCTTATTGGTTCAGCTATCCAGGTCGCAGCGAAACCATAACCGGTTATGCCGATCCGAAAGTAAACAGCAACAGCTATCCGAATAATCCTAATGAGAACATTTTGGAGTTTGTAAACCAGCAAAAAGGCTACCAAGGCAAAGTGGTTACTTTTGCTGGCTGGGCACCGGTGGCCCAGATCGTTAACCGCGACCGGAACAAGATGCCCTTGATCAATCCCTACGAAAAAGTAAGCGGAACCAAACTTACCGAAGCCCAACAGCTAGCCAACGAACTACAGGATTACCTGCCAGCCTATTTTGGCAAGGAAGTACGTTGGGACGCCAATACCTATGCCATTGCCAAAACTTATATTGCCGCCAACCACCCGAAAATGGTGTATATCGATTTTGCAGACCCAGACGATTTTGGACACGCCGGGCAATACGATTTTTACCTCGATTGCGCCAGTTACATTGATGCCATGATTGGCAATTTATGGAAAGCCATGCAGGCCGATCCTTTCTACAGAGACAATACCACCTTTGTAATCTGCCCAGACCATGGCCGTGGCACCAATGGCAAGTGGGTATCACATGGCACCTCGGCACCTGGCTCTAACGAAACCTGGCTTGCCGTAATTGGTCCAGATACACCAGCTGGCGGAGAAATGAAAAGCGATGGACAAATTTACCAAGATCAAATTGCGCAAACCATGGCCAAATTGCTAGGTCTTACGTTTACCGCCAACCACACTATCGGGCAGTTTATCCCTACCGTGTTTAAGCAATAAGCCAGGGCTCCGTCTTTGCGATATGTTTACTAAATTTAGTGACTTCGCAGGTGCGCGGTGGCTGATCATATTGCTTACGCTAAGTTTGCCTGCACGATTGATAAAAAGCATTGTAGGCTTCTTCCAGGACAGCAGAATCCTGCTGTCCTGTATAATCTATGAGGTAAACATTGGCTTTAGGCTTAAAATCTGCCAAAACTCGAGGAGCACCACTGCCAAAACCACCTGAATGTTAAACTCTTTTCAGTACTCTTCGGCAAAGAAAGTGCATCATTGGGCCATCGTTAAAGCTGAAGTGGTTCATCACCAACAAGGTGGCCACTTCGGTTTTGATAGGCGCATCCAGAAAAATGATTTTCGAAAACTTAGACAGCAAGCACTTTTCTACCACCAGCATCAGCTCATGAACCAATCGGATGGGTTTATCATTAATCATTAAGCTGTTTAGCCAAATACTTGTTCATTTCTGCGTTTACCAATTCATGTCCGTCATCAAAAACATGAATGTTCGGAACAGCAAGCAAAGTACTGAACCGTTCGCCAATTTTGCTCGGGAAAAGCTTGTCTTTTTTGCCAAAATAAAAATGGCAATCGATGTTGTGCGTATTGATTGCTTGGGCAATGCGTTTGCGACTAAACTTGAGCTGTGCGTAATCTGTCTCTTATACACATCTCCGAGCCCACGAGACAGTACTCATGATCTCGTATGCCGTCTTATGCTTGAAAAGACTGGGGGGGGGGGGGGGGGGGGGGGGGG
>NZ_JAELUC010000250.1 GCF_016429155.1 Pedobacter sp. ASV12
ATTCCAAAAAATATAAAATGGGATACCGTTACCGTTTTAGAGATGACTTTAGATAGGCCTTACATATTTACGAATTGGATATACACCGGAAACACCAATAAATTTGATGCCCACCAGCCAATTTCAAATTAACCCCTAGGCTTGACCTCGAGAAACACCTGGAATTGTTGTGCTGAGCAGTTCGTGGATTGAGATCTCCTCTATCCTGTTAATCACAAACTTTCCAAAAGCCTTTTACGATATACTGTTCCAATGGGGAGAAATGTACCCCCTATTAATTGAGCTTCATTTCCCTTGACCCTCTGGATACGGTCAAGCGCCACGATGTAGGATTTATGAATGCGGAGGAACTTAATGTCGTCTAGCTTGTTTTCTATTTCGCTGGTCGTCATCGAACCAAGCATCATCTGCCCGTTTACAAAAACCTTAACATAATTCCCCCAGCTCTGCACAACAATTCCAGGTGTTTCTCGAGGTCAAGCCTAGGGGTTAATTTGAAATTGGCTGGTGGGCATCAAATTTATTGGTGTTTCCGGTGTATATCCAATTCGTAAATATGTAAGGCCT
>NZ_JAELUC010000251.1 GCF_016429155.1 Pedobacter sp. ASV12
ATCTATAAGAAAATTATCTTCGTGATCAACGGAGAACTTCAAATCAGCCGCAATTACCCTTGCACCTTCTTCTCTAAATGTCTTTACCATCTGGCTACCTAAAAGGCCACCGCCACCGGTAATGACAATGATTTTATCTTTAATGGAAAACATTAATTATACTTTCTAAAAACCGGCTTAATCACTGGAGAGTTTAAATAGTTATCAAGGCCATCTTCTAAAGCTCGCTGATATATTTTTAATGCATGTTCTGCCGCATTTAGTGTTAAATCCAACTCATTGCTTTGATGGGCAAAAGATACAGCAACATATGGCATTATTACATTCTTTGTAATCATTTCTTGCGCGAAAAGCGTACGCATTGCTAACGACACTTCATTAGCCTTATTTTTTGTGATATAGTTAGGCGAGCAGGGATATCCCCCAATTGCAAAATAATCACTTATGCCTAAGTCTTTGGCGATGGTATTCATTCCCTCAAGCAATTTTTCTCCATAGTTCCAAAAGTGTTCTACAACCTTATCTCGTTGTAAAATCTCCATTGTTTTGATAAACGCACCCAAAGC
>NZ_JAELUC010000252.1 GCF_016429155.1 Pedobacter sp. ASV12
GTCGTGGTTCGTCGGCAGCGTCAGATGTGTATAAGAGACAGGGTAAATGAGCTCCGTAAATACAGTCTTACGCTTAATGGGCAATGGACTCCTACACAAGCAGCCTATAATGCCCGCTGGCAGGGCGCTGGAAGTAGCAATAGCGGTGACAAGCCTTCAGCCAATAGTATGCAATATACCCGAGATTATGCCAATAGTTTATGGGAAGAAAATGGCAATTACCTGAAAATTAAAGATGTTACCTTAGGATATACCTTTTATTCTAACCAACTTCATTCTGTCCAAATATCGTCTATCAATATTTACATAAGCGCGCAAAATTACTTTACCATCACCAAATATACCGGCTATGATCCGGAAGTATCTTGGGCATCATCAACGGTAAACGGCTGGGATCGTGGCAATTACCCATCAACAAAATCAATCACAGCAGGCGTTAGAGTTAAATTTTAAATCGAACAATCATGAAAAAAATATATAATAATCTGTTATTAAGTATTGTAG
>NZ_JAELUC010000253.1 GCF_016429155.1 Pedobacter sp. ASV12
ATAAGAGACAGATTATAAACGTGTTCACAAAATCAGCAAGATGAAAGTCTCAAAGATCAAGGAAAAGACACTCAACAAAAACTGAGTTGATAAGTCGATTTTGTTTCCAAGTATTCAATAGGGAGCAACCTGTAGATTATTCCAAAACTGGCCACTGCTTTTTTTGCAAACTGGCCACATCTAACGTCGCAAACTGGCACTGATTTTCGCTGAAAAGTATTCAATCGGCTGATTTTAAGCGAATTTAAGGCTATCCAGATGTGTTATGGAACAAGGTGTTGTTTGATGAACGAAATCGATTCTGGGTGGAGGAAAAACCACTTTAAAAGAAAATCAAACTCGGACAGCTTATCTATTTTCCAAGTACTGTTCTTAGAGTGCTTTTGGTAGTTTGTAAGGGCTTTTGCGAAGCAAAAGGAGCCTTTCTTCAGGATTACCGATGAAGTGGTAATAGAGGGGTAACAAAAATCTGATGTTCTCTGAGAGGATCTATGCGGTAAGCCTCAGACTACAAATCCATAGTGCCTACTGAACAGTTTGGAACGTACAGGGATGGAT
>NZ_JAELUC010000254.1 GCF_016429155.1 Pedobacter sp. ASV12
GAACGTGATAGGGGATTTAGAACAAATAAATTATTTATGCAAGTTATAAGAAAACCTGAGAACTTATTCTTGGATAGAGTAGGAGTTTTCAACAAATAGAAACAGGAATAACATGGCGATATTTAATTTTTAATTGCTTTAGGATTAAAGGACATTTAGTTCCAAGTTAATTGCTTTAATGGATGAAAACAAAAAAGTAAAAATGATGAACATTTCTTTCTAGAATATTCTTTTAAAAACTAATAATAGTAGGTCAAAATATATGATGGCTATATTCAAGTGTCCGTATTTAAAGTGAATGCGATTGGTTATGTGCGCCTGGGTTTTGGGATCAATCTCTATACTCGATGATGGTAGGGATCATTCATGAAGGAATGCCTTAGAATCAACAAGTTTAATCTGGTAGATTTTAGGAACAACGAAAAAAAACTCACTTTTGAATGCTCCACCTTCTAGTCAATTGATGGATTTTCTAACAAACTTTGAAGATTAATAGTTTTTAAGTCAAATAGGCTTGAGGCTGGTAGCAGTGAAAGAATCTTTGGGTATGTCATCAA
>NZ_JAELUC010000255.1 GCF_016429155.1 Pedobacter sp. ASV12
CCCCCCCCCCCCCCCCCCCCACCCCCCCCCCCCCCCCCCCCCCCCCACCCACCCATGTCGTGGTTCGTCGGCAGCGTCAGATGTGTATAAGAGACCGCGTTTTGGAGCCAATTGTCAGGATTCCCCCCTTTGAGCAGGAGTCGATTGCTGAGATCCTTACCGACATTCCTTGGCTGATCCAGCATTATTTTATCCATTTTTTTTCTGTGGCCTGGATATTTGGTTTCTTTAAACTGCTTAAAGACCAATACATGGCGCAACAGCAAACCCTCTTGCTCCAAAAGCAGCAAACTGAAACAGAGCTACACGGATTAAAGGCCCAGCTCAATCCTCATTTTCTCTTCAATACGCTCAACAACATCTATTCGCTGTCGATAATCGGTTCGCCATTTACACCCAAATCCATTGCCGAGCTTGCTGAAATTCTAGACCATGTTATTAACCGATGCAATGAAACTTATGTGCCGGTTTCTACCGAAATTAGCCTGTTGCACAATTACATCGGGCTTGAAAAACTCCGCTACCATGACAGGCTGGAGGTAGACTTTAGGCACC
>NZ_JAELUC010000256.1 GCF_016429155.1 Pedobacter sp. ASV12
CGAGATCATGAGTACTGTCTCGTGGGCTCGGAGATGTGTATAAGAGACAGGTTTTGTCGTTTGGATTTTTTAGGTTAAACGTATTAGATAACCCTCTTGATAACGTGTTTGGTTTTATTGATTTTATGAAATCATACATGTCTCTACCCATCTTTGGGTTCCAAACAACTGGGTCTAGCCAAAACCCATAAAAATGAAGGTTTTGTAAATGACGGCTCGTCAGGAGATTTTTTTACCGTGGAAGCTAAAACACTAAAGGCTCCAAATTTTCCAGTTGAAGGCTGTTCTAGTGTATCGTATCCGGTATATGCCTACGATCCAAATGCAAAATTACACACCCGCGAAGAACTGATTCTTTTTTTTGATAAAATGCTTTGCGCCAACGGGAATTTCCTGTTAAACATTGGCCCTAAAGAAGATGGAACATTGCTCGAAAAGTTAGTTAATCGCTTTGCGGAAATGTCTCAATGCTGTCTCTTATACACATCTGACGCTGCCGACGAACCACGACATGGGGGGTTGTGGGGGGGGGGGGGGGGGGTGGGAAAGGGGGG
>NZ_JAELUC010000257.1 GCF_016429155.1 Pedobacter sp. ASV12
GGTGGTTACAACTGGATGGCCACTGCACAGTTGAGCAAACAATTTAGCCAAGGCTTGTCGATGATGATTGCCTACACCCGTACCGATCAACGTAACTTTGGCGACGGTTCTGGCGATCAATTGTTGAATTTGTGGTCAATTCCTCAAACTTCAACCAATTCAAATATCCCAACTTTGAGCTATTCAAGTAACTTGAACCCTGACCGCTTAATTGCTTCGATCTCTTACAAAAAAGAGTTCCTGAAAAATTTAGCTACTTCGGTGTCATTATTCTATGAAGGCTCGCAACAAGGTAGGTTCTCTTATACTTACTCGGCTGACTTTAACCGTGATGGCCAAGTAAACGATTTGATTTACATTCCAAGAGATCCATCTGAAATCACTTTCGTTCAGGTACCTACTAACTTGGTTACATCTACAGTTGGTGGCGTAACTCTGTCTCTTATACACATCTCCGAGCCCACGAGACAGTACTCATGATCTCGTATGACGTCTTCTGCGTGAAAAGGGGGGGGGGGGGGGGGGGGGGGGGGGGGGGGGGGGGGGGGGG
>NZ_JAELUC010000258.1 GCF_016429155.1 Pedobacter sp. ASV12
CTTAAGCACTTCATCCCCTGTATTTTCCCTTTTAAGGTCAAGCTCTTTAAGTACGGGCAGTTTTTCACTGATGCCCCAGGTAATGATGCGCCGCATTTCCTCATTGTTGATCAGGCTGTCAAACTGGTGCTCCATTACGCTGTAGGCCAGTAACTTGCCATGATCTTCCCTAGCTTTGGACATAATATCACCTATATTTTCCGGGCCAATGTTCCAGTAGTCGTGATTTATCAAGTAGTGCCTAATTAGTCCATCCAGGTTTCCAAAATAATCATAGATCAGCTTTCTGTCCACTTTGGCCATGTTTGCAACTTTTGCCACGTTTATGCCTGAAAATCCATCACTTTTAAGGATTTTTCCAACAGCTTCAACTAAGTTGTTTTTTGTACGTTCCTTGCTCCTGAGTGGCCCCTCGGTAATTTTTCTCGGCATAGATAGGTGATTTGCAGTAAAAACTGGTTTCTTGTCATATTCTTTCCAATTTCATTTAGCAACACAAGATACAATTATTGGGCAATACACCTATAGATAATTAAACTAGTAGAGTTAC
>NZ_JAELUC010000259.1 GCF_016429155.1 Pedobacter sp. ASV12
TTTCTTCTCCCATACTTCCTGTCCAATGGCCTACCAAAACATAAACTTTTCCGCTGTAAATTTTCTTGCGCGGGGTAACGAATTCTTCCCAGTGTCTTGTGGTCTGGTATTCTTTTTCATCAATTTCGTGAACTTGGTAGGGCAGGAGCTTATCTGTAAACCTGCCCATGATGGCTCTTGCAACAGTCGAATTTCCGCCGCTTGGAGTTTCTGTCAGGTCGATAACCAGGTTCTGATATTGAAACAAACTATCGAGTGCCCGATCAAATGCTGCAATAAGACGATTATCTCCAAGGGAATTGTTGATTTTGATGTAGGCAGTATTTTTGTTTAGTATTTTATCAAAGATGAGTTCACTTCTATTTCCATAGCTCACAGGATTGAAAGTTTTGGGTTTTCCATTTTCAATGCCAACTATCTCCCTGTTTGTGTCGTGGGTTCCAGCAAAAAGCATATCGATAGCATATTGATACATTTTTTGATGGTATTTGTTGGTGAATTTCGGCAAGAATTTTTGCAGCTGTTCATCAATTGGCTTTCCATTAAACA
>NZ_JAELUC010000025.1 GCF_016429155.1 Pedobacter sp. ASV12
CCCCCCCCCCCCCCCCCCCCCCCCCCCCCCCCCCCCCCCCCCCCCCCCCCCCCCCCCCCCCCCCCCCCCCCCCCCCCCCCCCCCCCCCCCCCCCCCCCCCCCCTTTTCCAGATGTGTATAAGAGACAGCTTCTATCTTACGGTCTACGATCTTGCCATCTCGGCCAGCCTGAGCCACCCCGTTTTTAAAACTATACACTAAATCGTATTTTAAAGGAACAACCTGTTTTCCTGTTTTGTCAATAGCTCCGTACTTGCCATCAACAAGCACAACTGCCAGCCCTTCTTTAAAGTCGTAAGCATCGTCATATTTAAACGGGATCACTGGTTTATCGTTTCGGTCTATATAACCCATTTTGCCATTTAAGGTAACGACAACAAGCCCTTCGGAGAAAGAGCTAGAAGGGCCATATTTAAACGGAATGACAACTTTCCCAGCCTTATCAATAAAACCAACCCTTTCTTCGGCAACCATAGCCAATCCCTCCGAAAAACTTCCTCCACTTTTGTATATAAAAGGTATTACCAAATGGTTTTCTTTATCAATATACCCTACTTTATTATCGCGAACTACCTTTGCCAAACCCTCCGAGAAATTAGTGGACCCTTCATATTCGAAAGGGATTACTGTTTTTCCTGTTTTGTCTATAAACCCTCTTTTTTTATCCTTTACTACCCTGGCAAGCCCTTCCGAAAAAGCCGATGCTTCATCATACAGGTAAGGGATAACCGTTATGCCTTTCTGGTCGACATAACCATAACGTATACTTACCTTTTTGGGCTTCAGCTCTTGCGAAAACGTTGCCCTAGCTAAAGTTAGACTAAACAATAAAAGGATTAAGGTGCTTTTCATCGGATTGATTTATGACAGGAATTATCTTTATCCTGCTAAAGTAGACCTATCGCATACCGGGTACAATACCTAAAAACGGGTATTTTTTAGAGTCTTTAGTCCATAATTAATAGGACATGGTTAGAAGTCCAAGTGTTGGAGGGTACACCTAAAAATTGTTCATGTAACATGAAAGAGGGAGGATGGAAGTGTGCATCCACAATCAACGAATGACTACTCAGCTAACTCGTTAATTAGCTGGCAGTTTTCTCACAATGGGTACCGAGAGGTCAGTTTGCAACCAGCCAATGCCTAATGAACCACCGATTAACCAGCACCCAACCTCTCTTCTACAAAACCAAAAGGCAGCAAGCTTTTCACGCTTTTCACTTTGATGATTTGGCCACCGATGCAATAAAACAGTACCTCGATCGGCGAATTTTGACGCTTTTCGCATTCGGCCATCACCTGCAGGCAGGAGCCGCAGGAAGTAACCGGGTTTTCGATCTTAAAATTATGGGTAAAGGCCGTAATCGCCATGGTTTTGATTACGGCATTTGGATTATTGGCGCCAATGGCAAAAAGTGCCACCCGCTCGGCGCAAAGGCCTGATGGATAAGCTACGTTTTCTTGGTTGCTGCCCAAAACAACCTGTCCATCGGCCAACAAAATAGCCGTACCCACTTTAAATTTAGAATATGGAGAATAGGAAGTAGACAGAGCTTCTTCCGCTTTTTTGCATAAGATTTGGTCGCCTGCATCGAGCTCGCCCAGGCTTTCGAAAGTCTGATAGCTAATGCTAAAACTAAGTGTGTTCATAAACTAAACATACAGATTATTTGCGTAAAACTTAAAATACCTATATTTAAATAGCATTTTTGATGTTTTATCGAACATTTTAAAATTTTGTTTGTTCTTTTGAGTAGACAGACGGCACGGTTTTGGCTAAGGGTTCGAGATCGATTATCACAAATTACAGCGCTTGAAGAAGTATTTACGCAAAGGTTTAAAAATTATCCTATGGACTATCGTCGGCATATTGGCGCTGTTCATCCTATTGGCCATTTCGCTCAACATTCCGGCGGTGCAAAATTTTGTGAAAGACCAGGCCATTACCTATCTTAAAAAGAAAACTAAAACCGAAGTCAGGCTCGAGAGCATTAAAATTGCCCTGCCCAAAGATGTAGTGCTCAACAAATTCTACATCGAAGACCAAAAGAAAGATACGCTGTTATACGCCGAAAAGCTCAGTGTTGACATCAGCCTGTTCAAGCTGCTCAAAAACACCATCGAAATTAACAATATCGAGCTCAAAAACATACGTGCCCATGTAAAGCGCATCAATCCCGATACCAGTTTCAACTTTTCTTTTTTAGTTCAGGCCTTTATGTCAGAACAAAAAAAGCCTGAAGAAAAGGTAGACAAAGACACCACCTCTACGCTTAAGTTTTCGGTAGATAAAGTCCTGTTTCAAGACATCGGCATTACCTACCGTGACGATGTAGCCGGCAACGACGTGAAATTGTACTTGGGCGAGTTCAGCACCAAAATCAAGGATTTCGACCTCAACAACCAGCGCTACATCATCAAGCAACTGAGCCTCAAAAACACCTCGCTCAACTACTTGCAACAGAAACCGTTGACCCAATTGGTGCAGCATATTGCCCAAAGCGTTGACAGTACCGAAAAAGCGCAGGGCAAATTACCTTATATCGAGGTGCAGGATTTTGCCTTCAACAACGTAAAGGTCAACTACGACGACCGGTTATCGACCATGAAGGCAGTAGCGGCCATCAATACCCTGGGCTTTGTTAATTTAAAGGTAGACCTGACCAACAGCAAATACGAAACCGATGAGGCCAAGCTGAGCCAATCCAATATCTTGTTTGCTTTTAAGCCTGCTCCGACCAACACAGCCAAAACCACGAAGGCCGATACGCCTGCCAAACCATCGCCACTGGCATTGCTCATTAAAAAAATCGACTTGCAGCAAAACAGTTTCCAATTCGACAACCTGGGAGCCAAGCCCACCAATACAGGCATCGATTTTAATCATTTGAATATTACCGCGCTCAATTTAGGGGCAAATCAGGTAAGCTATAGTGCAGCGGGCATTAAGGCCAATGTGGTTAACGGCTCTCTAAAAGACAAAAGCGGCTTTATTTTGAATACCTTAAAAGGCGATGCCGTGTATAACGATAAGCAAATCAGGCTGAACAATTTTACTTTGGCTACGCCAAATACCCACATCGAAAACGTTACTTCGCTCGATTATACTTCTTTAAACGACCTGACCAAACATCCCGAAAAGGTAAAACTAAGCCTATTGTTCAAAAATACAACGATTGGCTTAAAGGATGCGGGCTTTTTCAGCAATGCCATTCCGGCCAATTACCGCAACGAAAAAATAAAGGTTAATGCCAAAATCAATGGCTACCTGAACAACCTCGATATACCGCAGCTGCAGGTGAGCGGCTTAAAGAATACGCAGATCGACATCAGTGGCAAGGCCAAGGGACTGCCCGACATCAACAAGGCCTGGCTCGACCTGAACATCAAAAAATTGCATCTTACCAAGGCCGACGTGCTGGTGGCCGTACCCAAAAACACCTTGCCCAGCAATTTGCAGCTACCCAACGTAATTGATGCCAAAGGCAATTTTACCGGTTCGATGAGCGATTTCAACACCAAGCTCAACATACAAACCGACATGGGGTCGGCGCTGTTAACGGCCAGTATGAAAGGGCCGAAAGGCAGGGAAAGCTACAAAGCCGATGTAAGCCTGAACAACTTTAACGTGGGGCGCCTGTTGAAACAGGAACCAACCTTGGGACGCATTACGGTTAAGGCCGATGTAAGCGGCACGGGATTGGACCCTAAAAAAATCAATGCCAAATTTAACGCCAAGGTACTTAACGCCTACTACAACAAATACAACTACCGCAACTTGAGCATTAGCGGCAACTATGCTAACCAGCGCATCGCCATTAAAGGCAGCATGCCCGATAGCAATGCCAATTTTGACCTCGATGCACAAGTTGACATGGCCGGTAAATATCCTGCGGTAAAAGCCGATTTAGACTTGAAACAGCTTGACCTGCAAAAGCTCAATTTTATGGCTTCAGAACTTAAGTTGGCGGGCAATGTAAAAGCTAACGTCACTACCGCCGATGTAGATTACCTGAACGGCGATATTTTCGTTACCAGTCTGCAAATGGTTAAAGACGGCAGGAGATTCAACGTTGATACCATCCAGCTTCATGCCGTTTCTACGGCCGATGCCAATAGGCTTACCTTAAAATCGGAACTGCTGAGCGCCAAGGTAGATGGCAAGTACCAGTTGAGCAAAGTGGGCTATGCTGTAATCAACCAGATCAACAAATATTACCAATTTGGCCAGGTTACGCCTGTTCCCGATCAACGCATCAGGTTCGATGTACATTTTTATAATCCTAAATTTTTACAGGATTTTGTACCCGAGCTCACCACTTTCGCCCCATCAACGCTTAATGGCTTAATCGACACCCAGAAAGACAGCCTGCAGCTCAATGCCTTTTTTCCGAAGGTGGTTTATGGCGATTTCAGGATAGACACTGCGCGCCTCACCGCAAGCAACACCGGTCAGCAACTCAATTACAAACTATTGGTCAATAGCCTACAAAGTTCGTCTATCGCCTTGTTCAACACCGAAATTTCTGGTATGGCAGCCAATAACCAGCTTGGGCTTAATGTTTTCTTGCGCGACAGGCAACGTAAAGACAAATATGTAATCGGGGGTATTTTCAGGTCGATGAACAAGGATTTCAGGTTCAACATCGACCCGGCCAAATTGATGCTCGATTATGAAAAATGGACCATTGCCCCAGAAAACTTTATCCAGTTTGGTGCATCGGGTATCTTGGCCAATCAGTTCAACATCAGTAAAAACGAGCAGTTGCTGGGCATCAATAGCATCAGCAACACGCCAAATTCGCCGATCAAGGTCGAGTTCAAAAACTTCCAGATAGAAACCCTCACTAAATTTGCCGAAACGGATACGACTTTGGTGGGCGGTATCATTAATGGGCAGGTAGACGTCAAAGACCTGGCCACCAATCCCAAATTCGAAGCCAATGTCAACATCAACAAGCTGCGTTACCAAAAAGACCAGTTGGGCGACCTGAGCGTTTTGGTTAACAACAATACCACCAACGCCTTCGAAGTTGATGTGCGCTTAAAAGGTGTTCATGAATTGAGGGCAAGTGGCTTCTATTACACGGCACCAGAAAGTGCGCTCGACCTAACGCTCACCATCGATAAAATAGACCTCAAGGCTATCCAAAGCTTAAGCATGGGGCAGATCAGGTATGGCAGAGGCACAGTGAGTGGCCAGCTTACGGCCAAAGGCGCGCTAGCCAGCCCGAAAATATTAGGGGCTTTGAAATTCAACAATGCCGGCTTCAATGTGGCTTATATCAATTCGTTTTTTACCATCCCCGACCAAGAGCTTACATTTAACAACGACGGCATTAAATTCAACAACTTTACCTTGGTCGATTCGCTGGGCAAAAAAGCAACCGTCAACGGAATGATCTATACGTCCAGCCTGAGCAATGTAGGATTTGGCCTCGATATCAGAACCAACAATTTCAGGGCGCTTAACTCTACGGTTGCCGATAACGACATGATTTATGGAACGGTGTTCTTAACCAGCAACATCAAGCTGAGAGGAACGCTGAAACGCCCAGATGTAAACATGAATATCAATGTAGACAAAGGCACACAGTTTTTCTATGCCTTGCCTCCCGACGACCCATCGGTTATTGAACAGGAAGGAATCGTGGAATTTATAGATGCTGATGCGCCGCCATTTAATGGAAAGAAAGCCTTAAAAACCGACAGCGTAACCAAATCAGATATCCAGGGCATGAACCTTACCGCAAGGATAACTACCGATCCAGAAGCCGACCTTACCGTGGTAGTGGATCCTAGCAATGGCGACGCCCTACACGTAAAAGGCGATGCCAACCTGAACGTTACCATTGATCAAAGTGGCAAAATCAGCATGACAGGCAGGTATGAAGTGGTAGACGGTTCTTACAACCTATCGATTGGCCCACTTAGCAAAAAAGAATTTAAGCTGGTTAAAGGCAGTACCATTATCTGGACCGGCGAACCTACCGCCGCCAATGTAGACCTTACGGCACTTTACGAAGTGAACGCGGCGCCAATTGATCTTTTAAACGGCTCTGAAAAAGCGGAAGCCAAAAACAAATTGCCTTTCCAGGTGTATTTGTACATGAAAAACGAATTGCTTAAACCTTCCATTTCATTTAAAATAGATCTGCCCGAAAATGAAAGAGGCGCTTTAGACGGTGATGTTTATACCAAGTTGCAAAATGTAAACCGCGACGAAAACGAGCTGAACAAACAGGTTTTCGCCTTGCTGGGCTTTGGCAGGTTCTTCGCCAACAATCCGTTCCAAAGCTTGGCAGGTGGCAGCAGCGCCTCGTCAATTGCCCGCCAGAGCGTGAGCAAGCTCTTAACCGAACAGCTCAACAACCTGGCTTCCGATCTGATCAAGGGCGTAGACATTAACCTGGGCCTCAACTCTTCTGAAGACTACAGCAGCGGTGCCATGGAGCAACGGACCGATTTGGAAGTTGGCCTTTCTAAAAAACTATTGAGCGACAGGCTGACCGTAACCGTGGGTAGCTCTTTTGCCCTCGAAGGTGCCAAAACCCCAGGACGCGATGCCAACAACATTGCTGGCAACGTAAATATAGAATATGCCCTATCGGCCGATGGCAGGTACCGGTTGCGCGCTTATCGACGTAACCAAAACGATGTGATTGTACAGGGCCAGATCATCGAAACCGGCATTGGCTTTACCCTGGTTATCGATTATAACAAGTTTAGGGAGATTTTCCAGAAACGCAACAAAAGAAACAGAGCCAATGTTGAACAGAAACCGAAAAATGAAAAAGTTAATTAAATCCCTTGTTTTGATCGGACTTTGTTTTGTTTTAGGCAGCTGCAGCAACCTGAAATACCTCAAACCTGGAGAAAGCCTGTACGTAGGTGCAGAGGTTAACATCAAAACCGACAGCGCCAAACGTATTGACGACCAAAAAGCGGTGAAACAAAGCCTGGAAGACAAGACCCGGCCCAAACCCAACAAAACATTTTTGGGGCTCAGACCGAAACTGTATATCTATAATCTGGCCGGCGAACCTACCAAACCCAAAGGCATACGCCATTGGTTGCGCACCAAAGTTGGCGAACCGCCAGTGTTGCTGAGCCAGGTAAACCTAAAGTACAACAACAGCGTATTGAAAAGCTACCTGATCAGCCAAGGTTACCTACAGGCCGATGTAATCGGCGAAACCGTGGTGAAGAACAAAAAAGGGAAAGCCATTTATACGGCTTCTCCGGGCAAGCGCTATAAAATCAGTCAGGTTACCTTTCCGCCTGATACGGGCGTATTGACCAAGATCATTAACCAGTACAAAGGCAATACCCTCTTAAAAGTTGGCAATTTCTATGATCTCGACACCTATAAAAACGAACGCATCAGAATAGATAATGATTTAAAGGAAAACGGCTATTTCTATTTCAATCCCGACTATCTAATTATGCAGGTAGACAGTACCATTGGCAAAAATTTGGTAACCGTGCATGTCAGCATTAAGAAATCGGCACCCGATGCCGGCCTTAAGCCCTATTCCATTAAAAACATTAATATTTACCCAAGCTATAGCCTAAGGCGCGATTCGGTGCTAAGGCATTTAAAGCCCTTTGTTTATAAAGATTTTAACATTTACGACGACCGCAATACGTTTAAACCGGGCGTATTTGATCGCCTGGTGTTTTTTAAGAAAAACGAATACTATAACCGCAAAGACCATAACCAATCGCTGAACAGGATGGTAAATATTGGTTCTTTTCAGGATGTAAGGGCCGAGTTTCTGCCCGTAGACAGCTTTAAGAACAATCAGCTTAACCTGAATATCTACCTTACGCCGTTGAAAAAGAACTCGCTCTCGTTTTCGGTAACCGGTACCAGCAAGTCGAACAACTTTGTGGGTTCTGAAATCAAGCTCACCCAAACTACGCGCAACTTGTTTAGGGGTGCCGAGCAATTAGACATCAGCCTTAGCGGTGGTTTCGAAACACAAGTAAAAGGTACGGCACAGGGCAAAAATTCCTATTCGTTTACTGCCGATGCCAAGCTGACCTGGCCAAGGTTCATCATCCCTTTCTTCAAGTTCAACAGCACTACGGCTTTTATTCCCAAAACCATTGTTACCGGATCTTATCAGTTGCTCAGCAGGGGCTCTTTGTATAGCCTTTATGCTTTTAAGGGCGAGTTTGGCTATAATTTTAAGGAAAACCTTTACAAAGAACATACTTTCAATCCTATTTCGGTGAGCTACATCAGGCCTGGCTTTCCCTCAACCCAGGTAAGAGACAGCTTGTTTAACGCCAACCCGCTGTTGCGTACCTCGCTCGACAGGCAGTTTATCATTGGAAGCAACTACAATTTTACGTACACCAACCAAATGGAAAACCAAAGGCGCAACAATACGTACTTTAACGGCAGCATTGAAACAGGCGGCAATGTTTGGGGCCTGTTTGTACAAAAAAATGCAGCCGGAGAACGCGCACTTTTCAATGTACCTATTTCACAGTTTGTACGTCTGGAGGCCGATTTGAGGGATTATTACAAGGTTACGCGCAATGTAACCTGGGCCAATAGGCTAAATGTAGGCTATGGCTATGCCTATGGCAACAGCACTTCGCTCCCTTTTATTCGTCAGTTTTTTGCTGGGGGAAGCAACGATATCAGGGCTTTTCCGGCCCGGACATTGGGACCCGGAACATTTAAGGTTAAGCCAGAGGAAAAATTTGCCGACCAAGGCGGTGACGTCAAAATTATGCTCAACACCGAATTGCGGTTCAAACTGGTTAGCGTGCTCTATGGCGCCGCCTTTATTGATGCCGGAAACATTTGGTTAAGAAAAGAAGATCCAGATAGGCCGGGTTCTGCCTTTAAGGCCAAGAATATTTTAAGCGAAATGGCCGTGGGCACCGGATTGGGCCTCAGGGTTGATGCCTCTATTTTTGTGGTTAGGCTTGATGGCGCCTTCCCGATCCGGAAACCTTACCTGCCTAGCGGCCAGCGTTGGGTGCTGAACCAGGTAGATTTTGGCAGCAAGAGCTGGAGAAAAGAAAATCTAATTTTAAACATCGGCATCGGATATCCGTTTTAATAACATGATGAAATTAGCAACCAAGATCAAGAACTTCTTTGTGGATACCGGGCACTTGTTTATCGCTGCCGGAAAGGGCTTTGTAGAGGATCGGGTAACCAAGTTGAGTGCGGCCCTAGCCTACTACACCATATTTTCGCTTTCGCCTTTAATTATTATCATTATTTCTTCGGCCAGTTTGATTTATAGTCAGGATGCCATTGAAAACCGGCTTTTTTCGCAGATCAACAAACTGGTGGGCCACGATGCCGCCGTACAAATACAGAGCTTTGTAGCCAATGCCAGTTTATCGGGCAAGAGTTCTTTTGCCCTTGTAATTGGTATTGTGGTGCTGGTTATAGGTGCTACCGCGGTATTTACCGAGATACAAGACAGCATCAACCTGATTTGGAAAGTAAAGGCTGTACCCAAAAAAGGCTGGAAAAAACTGGTAACCAATCGCCTGCTTTCTTTTTCGCTGATTGTATCGTTGGGCTTTTTGCTCCTGGTATCGCTCGTGGTAAACAGTTTGGTATTGAGCCTGGGCAACAAGCTTTCGCAGTTCATCCCCGAAATTACAAGCACCACTGCCGTCATCATCCTGGTGCTGAACAACGTGCTTACCTTTGCGGTAGTAACGGGTGTATTTGCCGTAATATTTAAAGTATTACCCGATGTCATTCTGCGCTGGAAGTCGGCACTGGTGGGCGCAGCCTTTACGGCATTGCTTTTCGGTTTGGGCAAATACCTGATTGGGCTTTACCTCCAAAAATCCAATCCCGGATTGGTTTTTGGTTCGGCAAGTTCCATCATCATCATCTTGCTATGGATTTACTATACTTCTATTATCCTGTACTTTGGCGCCGAATTTACACAGGTTTATGCCGAAAAATACGACCATGGCATTGCCCCTACCAAATATGCGGTACACCTTAAAACCGTTGTGGTAGAGAAGAAGGTTGATGTACTGCCCCCGCAGCATCCGGAAGACACGGCTTAGTTTTTAGTTTGCAGTTTTCGGTTAACAGTTAACAGTTGATAGTTTAACAATTCTAGGCAGCAATGCTCCTTAAAAGTAGGAAGCTATCTTATCAATAAGTTCTTTTTCCGAAAAAGGTTTGAGCACCAAATCATTAATACCCGATTCGATATACTTTTGGCGATCTTCCTGCAATACGTTGGCCGTAACACCCAAAATAACAATGTTACGCTTGACGGGATTCACGTAGGTTCTGATCCGGCGCGTTAGCTCTACCCCACCCATTTCGGGCATCTGAATATCTGTTAAAATCAGATCGTACGGGTTTTTTTCGAACAATTCGTAGGCTTCCTTGCCATCATAGGCTACATCGGTATGCAGCTTATATTTTTTAAGCACGGTTTGCGCCAGCAAAATATTCATTTTATTGTCGTCGGCCAGCAAAATGCGCTTGCCTTCTAAATGGCTCACGCCCTGGCCAACCACAAAGCTCTTCACTTCTTCGCTGTTTTCCTTGCATATTTCGTAGGGAATCTCAAAACTGAAAGTAGAGCCTTTGCCTACTTCGCTTTTTACGCCGATACGCCCCCCATGGAATTCTACAATTTTTTTGCAGATGGCCAGGCCTAAACCGGTGCCTTTTTGTTTGAGCTTACTCGACGAGTAATAGACCTGCGCAAACTCATCGAATATCATATCCAGATCTTGCGGGGCAATACCAATGCCGGTGTCGATTACCTGAACCTGCAATACCGCCTGTTTTTTGGTATTGGGAATGATTTCGGCCTTGATGGTTACGGAACCCTGCTCGGTAAATTTGATGGCATTGCTCAACAAATTCATGACAACCTGCTTCAAGCGAAGCGAATCGCCCATAAAGCAAACGTTCTTTTTAAACGACAGTTCCTTATTAAGCTTCAGGTTCTTGTTAGCAGCCTGAATGCTGATGCTGTTCACGACTTCGCTAATGGCATCGAGTGGCACAAAGGCAATCTTGTCGAAATTTACCTTTCCGGTTTCATATTTAGAAAAATCAAGGATGTCGTTTACCACATCTAACAGCATGACCGACGAACTTCTGATGGCGCTAACCTGTTCGCTCTGTTGCGGATTAAGCTGGCCCTGGCTCAACTGCTCCGAAAACCCGATAACCGAGTTGAGCGGCGTTCTGATCTCGTGGCTCATGTTGGCCAAAAACCGGCTCTTTGAAATGGCATATTGAGAAGCTTTTTGACTGTAATTGATCAGCTCGTTCTCGTTTTTGTAGATTTTCCAAAGGTTATACAAAATGGCCAGTACCAATACCAGCAACAGCACAATGCTGAGTACAAACATTTTGTCGATGCTCTTTACCGTGGTTTCGATATTGCCTTTGAGTTCCGTACGGTTTATGGCTACGAATTTCCGTTCATAGCTTTTGTAGTCGCGCAACAGCGTAACCAGTTCGGTAATGATCTGGTTATTGAGCTCGAGTATTTCGGCCTCATGCTTATTCAGCGTACGATTAGTGGCATAAAGGTTACGAAAATAATCGTTCATCTTTTGCCATTGCAGCTTGTTAAAGTCTTTGCTTTTTGACGAGGTATCGAGCTTTACTTCGGTACGTACCAGTTTTTTGCTGGTATCGGCGGCTTTGCCTTTCTCTTTTTTCCTCGAAAATGCATCGGCTAAACGGCCAAAAAGATTTTTTTCTGGACCCTTTTGCTGTGCCGTATGGATGGTATCAACAGAAACCATGGTTTTCAGCTTGCTGTAGGTCATTTGCCTGGCATTGGTTGGCTGAAACTGGTTACGGGTCGAATCTATGCCCAGCGAAACCTTGATCAGGCTATCGGCCAATATCCTTAGCCTTAGGTACAGGTCGGTTCTTGCCTTTTTCTGCTCAACCAGTCCCTTTAAGCTTTTTGGCGCATTTTTTTCCTTCTCCACATCAATATTGTGGATGTTTTCTAAAGTGGTTGAAACAAAATTGATGCTTTCCCAATAGGCCTTGATGTATTTTTTTTCGCCGGTTGCGGTATACAGCCTACAATTGTTGTCGGCTTTGTACAGCATCACAATCGCAGAATCGATTTGGGTATAATCTTCTTTTAAGGAGGTAAACTGATTGGTAAAATACCTCAGATCGTCTGTCTTGCTATTTCGTACGTAGAAGAATATCGCACATAAGAACAGCGTCAATATGAGGAATACAACAAGGCTATAGCGTGTTGAACGGTTTTTAGCGGATGTAAGAGGCATAGGAGCTCGTTATTATAAATCTTAAACCCAATGCAGGGATTTTTCAATAACAAATAGGGACATACAAGTATACGCTAAAAAAGCGTTGCCCAATAGTTAAAATTTAAAAAATCTAGAATCTTTCTATGCTTGGTTGCCTAACCAACTAGGCCACTTCCAAATCCTCTGGGGCTGTCTCTTTGTTTTCCGCTTCTTTAATTTCGTCTTTTTCTATCCTTAGGTTTTTGATAATATGCTGCTGCCTTTCCGGCGTATTTTTGCCCATGTAATATTCCAGCAAGCTTTTAATGGTCTGCTCTTTGAGGATTACAGGATCCAGCCTGATGTCTTTGCCGATAAAGAGGCCGAATTCGTCGGGAGAGATTTCGCCCAAACCCTTAAACCGGGTAATTTCTGGCCTGGCGCCCAATTTGGCAATCGCCTCTTTGCGTTCTTCTTCGCTATAGCAATAAATGGTTTCTTTTTTATTGCGCACCCTGAACAATGGCGTTTGCAGGATGTAAACATGCCCGGCTTTTACCAAATCTGGGAAAAACTGCAAAAAGAAAGTCATCATCAGCAAACGGATGTGCATGCCATCTACATCGGCATCGGTAGCGATAACGATATTGTTGTAGTGCAAGCCCTCCAAACCGTCTTCAATATTCAGTGCGTGCTGCAACAAGTTAAATTCTTCGTTCTCGTATACTACTTTTTTGGTGAGCTCGTAACAGTTGAGCGGTTTGCCTTTTAGGCTGAATACGGCCTGGCACTCTACGTCTCTCGATTTGGTGATCGAACCCGAAGCCGAATCGCCCTCGGTAATGAAAAGCGTGGTTTCGTATCGCCTATCGTGCGTGCTGTTGAAGTGGATTTTGCAATCCCTCAGTTTTTTATTATGCAAAGAAGCTTTTTTGGCGCGGTCGTTGGCCAGTTTTTTAATGCCTGCAATATCCTTGCGCTCGCGCTCCGATTGCAAAATCCTTTTTTGCAGGGCATCGGCTACATCGGCGTGTTTATGCAGGTAATCATCCAGCTCCTTTTTCACGAAATCGTTGATGAAAGTACGTACCGACGGCCCGTCTGGCCCGATGTTTTGCGAACCCAGTTTAGTTTTGGTCTGCGATTCGAAAACCGGCTCCTGTACCCTAATGGCAATGGCGGCAATGATCGAAGCCCTGACATCGGAAGCATCAAACTCTTTTTTGTAAAACTCGCGAATGGTTTTCACCACAGCCTCCCTGAAGGCGGCCTGGTGCGTACCTCCCTGGGTAGTATGCTGGCCGTTGACAAACGAGTGGTAATCTTCGCCGTACTGCTGACCGTGGGTCATGGCAATTTCGATATCGTGTCCTTTGAGGTGGATAATCGGATAGCGAATTTCTTCGGGCTTGTTTTCTTTAGAAAGCAGGTCGTAAAGTCCGCGTTCCGAAAAATATTTTTGGTTGTTGAAGTTGATGGTCAGTCCGGTGTTCAGGAAAACATAATTCCAGATCATGCTTTCTACAAAATCGGGAATATAGTGGTAGTTTCTGAAAATGGTTTCGTCAGGATAAAAAGTAATGGCGGTACCGTTACGCTGCGTAGTTTCGATAATAGGGTTGTCTACAACGATTTCCCCTTTAGAAAATTCCACTTTTTTGGTTTTGCCATCGCGGTACGACTGCACGGTAAAGGCGGTCGACAAGGCATTTACCGCCTTGGTACCCACGCCGTTCAAACCTACCGATTTTTGGAAGGCATTGCTATCGTATTTGCCCCCGGTGTTGATTTTCGATACGCAGTCGATCACTTTGCCCAATGGAATGCCCCGGCCATAATCGCGCACATTTACCTTGTGGTCTGACAGGGTAATTTCGATGGTCTTGCCGGAACCCATTACAAATTCGTCGATAGAGTTATCTACAATTTCTTTTAGCAATACGTAAATCCCGTCGTCCTGAGCCGAGCCATCGCCCAGCTTGCCAATGTACATCCCTGGACGCAAGCGAATGTGCTCTTTCCAGTCGAGTGAACGTATACTATCGTCGTTATAGATTGGTTCTGCCATAATTTTTATCAGTTTTATGCGTCTCTGCAGTCGTGCGAAATGGAAATATGCCGAAAGAGGATCTCCTTTGGCACCTTAGATTCTCCATTCCTACAAATTTAATCAAATCTGATGGGGTTTTAATCATTAGATTTCAACAATTGCACATCTTGAGGTTCGCAGGTTCATTAGGCGATGGGGCTGTTGCAGGATTTGAGGAATAACTGACTGGGCTAATCAACTACTCGTTGCAACTAAAAGTCATAGCTATTGCTAAATTGTGGCTGTTGTTAGGTAATCCGCCCTAAGCTTTCGGCTCAAGAAACCCTTTCGGCTTTGTACTCCACACTAAAATCCCTATCTTCCAAACATCAAACCTTAATGCATGCAACCTAAAAAGCAGCTATCTCTCTTTGACCTTTCGATGATTGTGGTGAGCCTCGTTATCGGAATGGGCATTTTCCGTACCCCAGTAAACGTAGCCAACAAGGCACAAATTCCAGAATTATTTTTCGGGGCTTGGGCCATAGGCGGCTTTGTGGCGCTTTGCGGGGCACTAACCTATGCCGAAATCGGGTCGCGCTATCCGGTTACCGGTGGCTATTACAAAATTTTTTCGGTGTGCTACCATCCTTCCATTGCCTTTGCCATCAACTGCATCATTGTGGTTTCTAATGCGGCATCGGTGGCGGGTGTTTCGCTCATCGGTGCCGAGTACATCAGCAAAGTGATCCTCAGTACCGAAATGCAAACCCAAGAGTACCGCATCCTCATTGCCGCCATCAGTATCATTGTTTTTTATGCCATTAATCTTTTGGGGCTCAAAACCAGTTCTAAAACGCAGAATGTATTGACCATCATTAAAATCGTGATGGTTTTGACATTGATTGCGGCCGTATTTTTTGGCAGTCATGGCGCAAGTGCTCCTTCGGTATTTAAAACCGCCACAGGTGCTGCTGCCGGTTGGGCCGATTATGGCAAGGCTCTGGGGCTTTGCTTAATCGCCGTATCTTTCAGCTTTGGAGGCTACCAGCAAACCATCAATTTTGGGGGCGAAGCCAAAGAGGCCAAAACGGTTATTCCGCGTGCCATCATCGTGGGCTTGGGCATCATCATTACGCTTTACCTGGCTATTAACTACGCTTATGTAAAGGTAATCGGCTTTGAGCAACTGAAAAGCGCCGAGAGCATTGCCGCCATCTTGGCCGGTCAGATTTTTGGTCCCGCAGGCTTCGTTTTGCTTTCGGTACTGATTTATTTTTCGGTGCTGGGCTATGTCAATGTAAATCTGCTGAGCAACCCCAGGGCCATGTATGCCATGGGCGAAGAGCGGGCCTTGCCAAGTATATTTGCCAAAAAAACCAAGAAACACGACGTAATGATCGTGAGCCTGACGGTTTTTACCATCATCTCGATTTTTACCATTTTCTACGCCAAAACTTTTGATAAGATACTCAACTACACGATTTTTTTAGACAGCATCGGCATGGCGTTTTCGGCCGCTACCATTTTCTACCTGCGCAAAACCACAGCGCATTTAGACAAAAGCACTATCTACACCATGAAGCTTTACCCCATTTTGCCTATCATTTTTATCGCGGCCTATTTGTTTGTGGCCGTTAGCATTTACAGCGACGACCCGAATGCGGCCCTGAATGGGCTTTACATTTTCAGTGGCTTTGTGCTCATTTATTTTATCAACCGATATGTTAACCGTAAAAAAACAATAGCCTAACCTATGGACCTGTCCTATATTTTAAATGAATTGGGAGAAGAAAGGGCCAATTATTTCAACGCCGTAGCCCCTCCTATTGTACAAACGAGCAATTTTTGCTTCGATACTGTAGCCAATTTCAGAAATGCATTGGCCGATGAATACCAAGGCAACCTGTATTCGCGTGGCTTTAACCCCACCATTGATATTTTAAGAAAAAAGCTAGCGGCTTTAGATGGTGCCGAAGATGCCCTGGTTTTTGCCAGTGGCATAGCCGCAGTAAGCATTCCGGTAATGGCTTTGCTGCAGCAAGGCGATGAAGTGATCTGCGTAGAAAATCCATACAGCTGGACCATTAAGCTTTTTAAGGATTTGCTGCCCAAATTTGGCATTAGCTGCACCTTTGTTGATGGAACAGACCTGCATCAGTTTGAAGATGCCATTACGGCAAAAACCCGGCTCATTTATCTCGAATCGCCTAACACCTTTAGTTTTGATGTACAAGACTTAACAGCAATTGCCCAGCTGGCCAAGGCACATGGCATTTTAACCATGATAGACAACAGCTACTGTTCGCCGATTTACCAACAACCCATTGCGCATGGCATCGACTTGGTAGCCCAATCGGCCACCAAATACCTGGGCGGGCATAGCGATGTAGTAGCGGGTGTACTTACGGGAAGCAAAGCGCTGCTCGAACAGATCTTCAACAACGAATACATGAACATCGGGGCATGCCTGGCTCCTCAAAACGCCTGGCTCTTGTTGCGTGGCTTGCGCACCCTGCCCATTAGGCTTGAGAAAACAAGCGCAACGGCCGAGCAGGTAATCTACTACTTGGAACAGCACCCCAAAGTAGCCCAGGTGCTTTATCCTTTCAGTAAGGCCAACAAAGACCTGGCCCTCGCCAAAAAACAAATGAAGAAATGCGGCGGTTTATTTAGCATCCTACTCAAAGATGCTTCGCTAGAAAACATAGAAAAGTTTTGCAACAGGCTGCAGCATTTTTTAATGGCTGTATCGTGGGGTGGTTACGAAAGCTTGGTTTTTCCGGCCTGTGCAGGCATCAGCAAAAATGATTTCGACCAAAACAACAAACGCCACATCCTCATCCGGTTGTATATCGGACTTGAAGATGCCAATTATTTGATCAAAGATTTAGAACAAGCATTAGCCCCTTTATAAATGCCTTTAAAAAAACTCTCTTTTA
Source organism: Pedobacter sp. ASV12 (assembly GCF_016429155.1). Taxonomy (GTDB): domain Bacteria; phylum Bacteroidota; class Bacteroidia; order Sphingobacteriales; family Sphingobacteriaceae; genus Pedobacter. Next base: position 17,215 of record NZ_JAELUC010000025.1, read on the forward strand.
AGAAGCAGCTGGCTTATGCCTCCGGAATGATGGGTTGGAGCATCATGACCAACCTCATTATTGTGATGCTGCTGTATTTTTACCTGCCCCCCAACAACTCGGGCCTGGTGCCTTTGGTACCGCAGCTGCTGGTTTTTGGGGCATTCAATATTCTTTCGCTCATTACCGCTTCCGGACGTTTGTTGGATGCGGCCTATGACCCTTTTATTGCTTCGGTAAGCGATGCGAGCAAAAATCCCAAAGGGAGGCGCTTTCCGATTATGAAATGGGCCATTTTGCCGGCCATTGTATTTTGCGGACTGGTTTTTCACCCGCTGGTAAAAGGCGAAAGCCTAACCAATGCCTGGTGGCTGGTTTTTGTGCTGGCCGGTTTCTTTGTTTCGGTAACCACTTATATTATTCCGTACAATGCCCTATTGGCCGAACTGACGCATACGCCCGAGGAAAAAGTAAAACTTTCCTCCTTTCAGCAGGTAGGGTTTGTGCTGGGCATGATTATTGGCGCGCTGTGCAATAACTTTGCCGACCTCATCCAAACCGCTTTTCATGTAACCGAACGTTTTGAGGCGCTGCAATATACCATTTGGGCATTGAGCGTTTTTTCTGGATTGGTGATGGTTTTGCCTATCCTCTTGATCAAAGAAAGAGAATATGTGGCCAGCAAACCTACGCATACGCCACTGTGGCCGGCCATTAAAAACACCTTCAGGAATTCGAATTTCAAATATTACCTCATTTCCGACTTTGCTTATTATACGGCTTTAAGCCTTATGTCGAGCGGACTGCTGTATTTTGTAACCGTACTGTTGGGGTTACCCGACTCTGACGGGGGGATGTTTATGGGCCTCATGGTAGTGCTTTCGCTGTTTTTTTATCCCTTTGTCAATTACGGCTCGAAAAAATTTGGCAAAAAGGCCCTGGTATTGATTGCCTTTGGCATTTTAAGCCTCATTTTTGTGACCATTTTCTTTTTAGGCAAGCTGCCCTTTCAACCGGCCAACCAAATGTATATCTTGGTTGTTTTTGCCTCCTTTCCTTTAGCGGCACTAGGCATTTTGCCCAACGCCATATTGGCCGACATTGCCCAAAAAGAGGCAAAGGAAACAGGCGAGAACCACGAAGGCATGTACTTTGCCATTAAATACCTTTTTGTAAAACTGGGTCAGACCTTGGGTATTACCGTTTTTGCCATGCTCACCATTTACGGCAAAGACCCTGGACATGATTTTGGTTTGCGCCTGAGTGGCGTGGTGGGTTTTGCACTCTGTGTACTGGCGCTGCTGTTCTTTACCCGTTTTAAGGAGAAAGCCTAAGGCAATTTATCATTTAAAATGTTATAATTTTGCGTTTATCAAAACCCAGGAGGAGTTTAAAAACCTCGCAAGTATTTTAACAGCTGTGATTATTAACCATGAACATACAATTTAAAGCCGCTACTACAGATCAGCATTTTGAAGGCATACTGGCTCTTCAGCAAAAAAACATCTATACTTCGCTCAGCATTGCAGAACAACAGCAACAAGGTTTTGTATTTGCCGAGCACAACATGGAACTGCTCAAAACCCTGGCCGCCGAACTGCCTCAGGTGGTTGCGCTGGCCAACGAAAAGGTGGTGGGCTATAACTTGGCGATGACAGCCAGCATGAAATCGATTATACCGAGCATCATCCCGATGTTTGATGCCTTTGAACGTTGTACTTACCAGAACAAAGCATTAACCAGCTATCCATACATCGTGGGTGGACAGGTTTGCGTAGACCAAAATTTTAGAGGCAATGGCCTATTGAGCAAACTGTACCATGCCACAAAAGATTTGGTGGATAAAGATTACCAGCTATGCGTAACCGAAATCTCGACCCGCAATCATTTATCACTAAAAATACACCAACGGATGGGCTTTGAGGTGATAAACACCTACCAAGACGACAAAGAGCTTTGGAACATTGTGCTTTGGGATTTCGGCAAGTAGTTTTCAACGAGCAGTATTCGGTTTGCAGTTCACCGTATTCAGTTTGCAGTTCGCAGTTTGCAACTTATCGGCAAAGGCGAGCGAAGCCATCGATTAAGCGTCCATAATCCCCTAAAGCCTTATTCTTAAGTTGATTTCAAAATCGCCATTGGTGTAATTAGACAGGGATGCGGTTTGTAGGGTATGCGAAAAACCAATGAGGTATTTTTTCTGATAATCCATTGCAACGCCAAAACTCGTACTGCCGCTGCTGTGGTAAATGCCGTTGAGCATAAGCTGTTTTTTGGCAAAGCTCAATTGGGCTCCGGCATCCCAAATGTTATCGAGGCCTTTAATACCTCTAAAGGCTATTTTGGGTTCGAGTTCAGTATCCTGTATCGGTATTTTATAACTCAGGGCCGAATAAAAAGTAGGCAAGTCGGCCACATTGCCATTATCTTTCCACAGCAAGTTCCGCAGGTTGGGCAAAGCGGCTTCGATGCTGATTCTTGCTGTGGTTAGGGCCAGGCCAAAATCGCCATCAAAGTGGGTTTGGCGCTGGTTGTAAAGACCAATCAGGTTGTCGTTTGGATTACCGTTGACATCATCGGTTGACAGGCGCTGGTTCATCACGCCCGCCGAAAGCCCGAAATGCAGCGTCGAATTTTCGTTTAAGGGCAAGTGATAGGCATAACTGGCCAAGACACGCACAAAGCGTTGCAAACCTGCCTTATCTAAAGTTACGTTTAAGCCCAGTCCCACCCTATTGTGCCCATAGGCTGCCGTCAGGTTCTGCGATACCGGCGCTCCCGGAATATCGCTAAACAGAGCACGATAGTTGAGACTAAGGGCCAAGCCACTTTCGGCACCCGCCAAAGCAGGATTACCCAAATACCGGTTGGCAAAATATTGTGCCTGAAAAGGGTTTAATTGAGCTTTTAAGGGAGATGAAGCGCCTATTAAAACCATAAGCCCAAATAAAACAAAAAGTTTCTTTTTCATATCATGAACAGTTAGCGTATTTCAACTGGTTTACTGTTGCCTAATCAAGGTGATGAATCCCTTTTGCTTAAGTTTACCGGTTCCAAAATCAATAATATAATAATAAGTGCCCTCGGCAAGAGGCTGTCCGTTTACGGTTCCGTCCCAGGTGTTGTTATAGCCTTTTTTGGTAAACAATATTCGGCCAGCACGGTCAAATACCTGTACCGTATTATTCGGATAGGCATCGATATTGGCCACTACCCAAAAATCATTTACTCCATCGCCATTTGGCGTAAGGATATTGGTAGCCTGTACGGCTTGAAAATCGTCTCGCACTTGGATGGTTATGCTCGCTGTTTGGCTACAGCCGCTGGCACTGGTCGCCGTTACCATATAGGTTGTGGTTTGGCTTGGCCTGATGTTGAGCACGGCGGCCTGTTGCCCAGAAATAATGCCATTGGCCATTGTCCAGCTATAATTACCACCGCCGGTTGCCGTTAAGCTTAGGGTTTCGCCTTTACTGATACTTAAGCCTTTGCTGCTGCCAATAGCCACTACCGGCAAAGCATTAATGGTTAAGCTACCTGTAGCATAGCTGATGTTGTAATTGCCGGCAACCGCACCCGAGGGGCTAAGCACATAAACACCTGCCTGCGAGTTGCTATTGGCGGTTGTACCTACGGTTGGTTTGGCGCCGAGGCTATTTTCGGTATCTCCGTTTTTAAAGCCCGAATAAACCACACTAAAGCTAGGCAGATTACTGCTTTGGCACATTACGCTGTTATTAGCCGTAATTAAAAGCGCTGCTTTTGCAATGTTTAGGTTGGCTGGAACATAGCTGATGGTATAATTATTTCCGGCGGCGAGCGTACCTTGCCCGATGACATAAGACCCTACGTTTTCGCCTGCTGCCCTGGTTAAACTGCCCGTAATCGCATCGGTACCCACCAAGCCGGTGCTGGTATAGGTAAGCGCTGGATCGGCATCGCCATATACCTTGGTTTTGCTTTGGGCAATAATGGTTAGCGTTTTGCTGCTGATGGTTAACCCGGCCGGCACATAAGTAACGGCATAGTTGTTTCCGGCAGCGAGCGTACCCTGCCCGATGGCATAAGACCCTACGTTTTCGCCTGTTGCCCTGGCTAATGCACCCGTAATCGCATCGGTACCCACCAAGCCGGTGCTGGTATAGGTAAGCGCTGGATCGGCATCGCCATACACCTTGGTTTTGCTTTGGGCAACAATGGTTAGCGCTCTACTGCTGATGGTTAAATCGGCCGGCACATAAGTAACGGCATAGTTGTTTCCGGCAGCAAGCGTACCCTGCCCGATGGCATAAGACCCTACGTTTTCGCCTGTTGCCCTGGCTAATGCACCCGTAACCGCATCGCCATTGAGAAGACCTGAACTAGTATAGGTCAATACCGGATCAGGCGAACCATACACCTTGGTTCTCGCATCGGCGGTAAGGGTTAGCGCCGCTTTGGTAATGGTAAGGCTGCCATCTTGATAGGTGATGGCATAATTTGCGGAGGTATATCCACCAGGTGTGATGAAATAGCTGCCCACGTTTTTGGCGCCGATAGCTGTGCCGGCATAGCTTAAACTTCCCTGCAAACTTTGTTCGTTTTCGCCGTTTACAAAACCATTATAGGTTACGCCGTTGCCTGTGGCATAGGGCTGCCCATCGTACACCTTGTTAAAATTATTGGCTGTTACGGTTAGTGCTTTTTGCTGCACGTTGATGGCAAAGCTGACCGGAGTTGCCGGTGTATGGTTCCCATCGCCGGGCTGGCTGGCTGTAATGATTGCCGTTCCGGTCGCCAAAATCTGCACCTGCCCGGAGGCATTGACCGAAGCCACCGCCGGGTTATTGCTGGCATAGCTTACCGCCAATCCGGAAGAGGCAACGGCCGAAGCGTTGATGGCCGGATTGCCGTAGGTTAGCTGCAGCGTGGCGCCAGCTACCTGGCTATTAAACGTAATGACATTCGCTCCCGACTGCACAATGCTCAGCGTTCCGTTCTTATAGTCGAAATCGTAATTTGGCGAAGCCAATCCACCCGGCGTAATCGAATAGTTTCCGGTATTAACAGCGCCTTGAGAAGTGCCGCTATAAACCAAAGTACCAGCCAATACCGATGAGGTTTCGCCATTGGCAAAGCCATTGTAGCTGACACCGTTTCCGCCAACATAGGCAACGCCATCGTAGGTTTTGCTCAAATCGTTTGCCGTAACGGTTAACAGTTTTTTGGCTACCTGCACCTGGAAGGCGATTGGGCTTGCCGCACCATAATTGGCATCTCCAGCCTGGCTTACGGTGATGGTAGCTGTACCTGTTTGCAACAGGCTCACCTGCCCTGACGCGTTGACGGCCGCTACCGCCGGATTGCTGCTCTGGTAGGTTGCTGTTAGGCCCGAGCTGGCAATAGCCGAGGCATTGATGTTGGCATCGCCATAGGTCTTGGCCAAGGTGCTGCCCGTAGTTTGAGCATTAAAAGTTAGCACGTTTACGTTATTGAGCGAAATGGTCAACTGTCCGTTTGCATAGCTGATGGCGTAATTAGGCGAGCTTAACCCGCTTGGCACAATGGTATAATTGCCTGTATTGATTGCTCCCTGCGAAGTGCCACCATAAGCCAAGGTTCCGGATAGCACCGTTGGATCTTCGCCAAGCGCAAAGGCACCGTAACTTACGCCATTACCACCGCTATAGCCAAAACCATCGTACACCTTACTGAAATTGTTGGCGGTAATGGTCAATGGTTTTGGCGTAATGGTTGCAGTGGCGTTTGAGAGATCGCTAATATTGGCTACTTTATAATTTCCTGCCTGCGCACCAGCTAACACTACACTGGTTATGGGCAGGGTAATGGTCTTCGCAGTTCCTACATCTTTGGTATCGTATTGGGCGATGGCCGAATTGAGGCTGATTTGCACATCGTCGCCGTTGATGATATCGCCGTTGGCCAGCATCAGGTCGGCAACCTGCATGGTTCCGGCTGTACCTGCATCATAAACTTTGCTAAATACAGTATTGGGTTTGATACTAACCGTTACTGGCTTTGGATTAACGAGAAGGGCAAAAACAACATCGCTGGCCGGATCGTAGCCGTTGCCTCCGCCCTGACTTGCGGTAATGTTGACCGTTCCCACCTTCTTGATGTTCAGTTTCCATTTGTTGCCGTCTGCGGCATCCTGATAAGCTTCGGCAATACTGTTATCAGCTGATGCATAACTAACTACAAGGCTCGAACTGGCCGTTGCCCCGGGCTCGAAAGCGGCCTCGCCATAGGTTTTGGTGAGGTTGCCGGCCGTAATGGTTTGTGACTGGGTCAATGCTTCGTAGGCACCCAGATCGATGTTGGCTCCTGTCAGGCGCGGGTTGCCCGCCAGGTCTTTGGTATTGGTATTGAGGCCAGCAAAAAGCGTTTGATCGCCCGTATTGATAACCGGGCTGCCGACTTTAGGCCTATAATCTCCTCCGGTTGCCAGGGCCGGCGCAAGCGGTGCCACGAAAACATCTGCAACCGTGCCATTAAAAGTGATCAGTCCGGCGTCACTTGCACCTTGTACCAGGCTGTTTTTATAAGTGGGCACATCTACACCCGCATTATTCGCTACACCTGCACTATTGCCAAACACAATGGTATTTTGCAACTGCGGGGCGGAACCGTTGGTATTAAAAATTACACCGCCTGTGTTCGATTGGTTTCCTGCAACGGTAACATTGGTTAACACCGGCGAAGAACCACTATTGTAAATACCTGCACCATTATCAGCTGTATTGCCGCTAATGAGTACATTATAAAGCGCCGGCATTGTACCAGGGCCATTGTACATGGCTCCGCCGTTAGCACCGGCACTGTTTCCATTCATCAACACATTAGTCAGCATAATGGTACCTGTGCTTGAGTTGGCCATTCCACCACCTCCGCTATTTGTTCCCGCCGCCACATTATTGCTGATGGTTACCCGGTTAAATTGAGCTGTTGCCCCCATATTAAGGACAGCGCCACCCAATCGACCACCGGTAACCAAGTTGCCGGTAAAGCTGCAATCGGAAATAACAGCACTTGAGCCGGCATTGTACATGGCGCCTCCGCCCTCGTCGCCCCAACCCTGACCGGCAACGTTCATACTTTTATTATTGATAAAGCTGCATTTGGCAATTGAGGGGTTTGCGGCTGCGCCATTGGTAACTACACCTATAAAAATAGCCCCTCCCATTCCTGTTTCTACGCTATTATGCTCGAAAACACAATTGGCAATTGAGGGGCTCGACGACGAGATGTTCATTCCGCCTCCCTGAGATTTATAGATAGCGAGGCCATTAACCGTGATATTCCCTCCATTTCCATTGCCGCCCTTAATGGTAAAGCCATCTAATTCGGCAGTACCTATGGCATTGGCAGCAATCATGACACGGTAGGCATTTTCGCCGTTGTTGGCAAAGCTGAGTGCGGCACCTGAGCCGGTCACCACATCGTCGTTGTTAAAATCGCCGCTTAAAACGGTGGTCAATTGCGGGTTACGGGTGGTGAGGCCGGTAATACCATTATCCGGGTCGAAGCCACCATAGAGCTTTACATTATTTACCATTAAGAAGGCTTTATTCCTAGGATCGGCAGGTGTGGCAGAAAAATTTTGACCATCTTCTGGCGTATATTTAGGATAATAAGTACCCTTGGCTACCCATATTTGTTTAATAGCAGTATTATTTTTGGCGGCCAACAGGGCATCGGCCAGTTCTGAAGCGGCATTGGCCCAGCTGTCGCCAAATCCATTGCTTCCCTTTTTCACATAAATAACCCCATTGGCGTCTGGTTTCAGCACATTGACCACGATTCGAAACTGTTGCGAGGTACCTGCACAAGTTGTTGCGCCGGGATTATAGGTACGAAAAGCAAAATCAAAATTTGGAAACGATTGATAACCATTATTGGCATAGACCTGTCCATTGGGATAAGTATTGCTGGAAGCACCAGCAATACAATTTCCTACATTTGTTCCAGATAATACTAAATAATAGGTATTACCGGGGATAACCGAAACCGGAGGCCAATAAACATCTACCCACGAATTTGGGGTCGAAGCGGCCGTGCCGCTTGCCAGTTGCACACCTCCGGCATTGGGCAATTTATCCCATAAGGAAATGGTCACACTTCCATTGCCACCATTTGAACTCAAAAAAATACCTGCTCCTGTAATGGCATTGGCTACAGGCTTAAAAGATTGCGCCAGATTAAGCTGACTCAATAATGCTACACAATTTGTTGTTGTTACTTGATTAACATCGAGTAAGCCAACGGTTAGTTTTGGCGTAACGGTAATAGTGGCCGTTACCGGAGCATTACTGGCATTAACCGCTACAAAAGCAGGGATATTACCGGTACCATTAGCGGCCAAACCTATAGCCGGAGTATTGTTGGTCCAATCATAGCTAACATAACCACCGATTGTAGGGCTACTGAAGTTTACAGTTGCGGTACTAATGCCGGCCAATACGCTTTGGTCTGATGACTGGCCTACGGTTGGCGTTGGGATAACGGTATAAGTAAAAGTTTTGGTAGCCGGACTAGCACAAGGCATATCATAAGCAATAACTACTTGGCCCCAACCTGTTTGGAAACCTTGTGTATGTACTACCGAAATTGCTTGCAGATCTGTATAGCTGCTGCCACCGCCGCCACCGCCATAAACAGCACCGCCACCTCCATAATAGCCTCCGCCACCACCGCCAGCAGCCGAACCATAAAATGTGCCTGCATTTCCGCCAAAACCCAATTGACCTGCAGTTGCCGGAACACTAATTCCATTACCAGGGCTAGTACCTGCTGTTCCTCCTGCAGATTGGGTTCCCCCTCTCCCCATATAGACTTCGGCTTGATTACCACATTGATAACCAGTTTCACCGATAAGGCCACCTCCCGCTCCTCCAGGTTCAGCAATCGTAGCACAGTTGTTGCCACCGCCACCGCCGCCACCAGCAACAATTACCCGGTTAATTAATGCTGTTCCCCCTATCCTGATATCAGATGCATCGCCACCTCTAGGTTGCGCAATACTACCACCGCCACTGCCGCCACCGTTATAACCACTATTTCCTCCTACCACAATATAAAGCGTTTGGCCGGGCGTAACTGGATATTCGGCCGTAACCCTGCCTCCTTTCCCTCCAATATCGTCGGGCCTATTGGGATCGTTATAAGTGGCGCTTCCGCCCTGTGCACCTCTTACATCGACCCTGATGCTGGTTACCCCTGCTGGCACTACAAATGTTTGCATAGTAGCCGTATAATTAAAAATTTGGGTAGTTTCTAGCTTTGGCGTAACCGTTATGTTTGCTGTTACGGCTCCTGTTCCAGTATTTACGGCATTAAAAGCCGGTAGGTTTCCCCTGCCACTTGAAGCCAAGCCTATAGCCGGGTTTGAATTGGTCCATGCATACACCACGTTAGCTGCACTGCTGGTAAAATTGACCGGAGTGGTAGTCGTTCCATTACAGGCTTGCTTGTTTGGCGGCTGGTCCATTGGCGGACATTGGGCATATCCATATTTGGCTATTGTACAGTACAGCAAAAGCAGAAACAAATTCTTCATCATTTGGAAAGGTTAATCGAGGCTTATCAAACAATTAAATACAAACTAAATTTGTGCTAACCGATAGGAAAAATACAACCAGATCAACACCATAAGGCCTATGGCCAAAAGGATAATTATGACCGAAATATTGGGTTTGCCCTTAGGTTTTAGCATGTACAAATTTTGGCATCCGAGAACGAGGATTACAAATTTTGGGGCGGACAAAAAGCGGACATTTAGGTTGAAGGTTGGAAGGGAGAAGGATGGAGGGCTGGAAGGCTGGAAGGGAGAGGGCTGGAAGGGCAAACAGGTTTTCAGATCACAGTTGGCAACTAGCTAATTCCCCCAATCAGCCGATGAACCCATTTTCGGTTAACAATATGTTACGCTCAAACGAACCAGGGCAAGTAACTAATGACCATCGAACCTAATCATTCAAAGCACAGATGTAATCTTCAAGAATGGAATCATCTGGCACATTGATTCGCTTTTTCAATCTTCTTTTGCTTCGCGAAACACTGTCTACGCTGATGCCGAGCATATTGGCAATTTGCCCATTGTTCAGTTGCAGGCAAATTAAACTGGCCAAACGCTCTTCTGCCGGATTAATATGGACCAACAATTGTTTGAGCCGGGGGAAAAACAAAGGATATGCCTTGCTGAAAGCTTCTTTAAACCTGCTCCATTCCTCATCGGTTAACAGCACATAATTGAGCAAGCTATCGTTTAGGTTTTCTGTACCGTTCGCCTTAATTGTTCGCTCTAAATTCTTGATCAGTTTTTCCTTTTCGCTGATGTTTTTGGCGAAGGTGCCGAGCCTTTCCCTGGCTTCTTTAATTTCCAGATCTTTGGCCATCCGGTCGCGGTTTAAGATTTCGGTCTGGTGCTTGGTTTTCAGCTTTTGCCTGTTGTACAGCAAAAGACTGATCACCGTTAACAAAAAAATACCGGCTAATATAGAGTTCCTCACCAGTTTCTCCTGTTGAAGCTTGGCATTGATATTTTCCAGGCTGTTCTGAATATTGTCAAATTCTATTTTTGTTTTTACGTCTGAAAGTTTTTTAGAACTGATGTCGAGCAGGCGTTTGCTGCTCAGTTCATGGTAAATATCGCCATATTTATAGGCACTATCTGGAACATTCAGTTTTTGATAGCTTTTTTCAATGCCCTTTGCAGCCAATAATTGCTGTTCTACTACATAAAGTTCCGACTTGAATGTCCATTGGTAAGCTTCTTTCCATTTGGCTAAGGCTTCCTGATAGCGCCGATGTTCAAAATCAATTGCGGCCAAAATGTTCTGTGCCATGGCCATGTTGTTGTACGAGCCCAATCTGCGGCTCTCGTTAAGCTGCAACTTGACGAGGGGAATGCCTTCCTGTTCACGACCCTGCAACACAAGCGCATGGCCAATGTTTCCTTTGGCTATAGCTAGCCAAAGTGTCTGTATATAGGGTTCTTGATCGGGCTTTTTAACCAGTGTATCTATAATTTGCCGGTAATAGTACTTGGCGCTGTCGTATTGGTTAAGCTTGAGGTACGATGCACCTACAATGTCTAACTGGAAGAGATATACCCTCGGATCCCAGGTTTTTTTTGCGGTATTTTTAAAAGCAAGACACTGTAATCCGTAATTGATGCTTTGCCTATAATCATTACTTTGATAGAGGCCAAAGCTTACGTTAAAGAAGCGGTTATGTACATATTTAAAATGCGAAAAACCGATTTTCCGTTGCAGTTCGATGGCTTTCAGGTTATACAGGATATACCGGTTGGTGCCTCTGCCAATCTCTGCACAAAGCGTATACACCTCTGCTTTCAACTGGTCGTCTTTGAGTTTATGGGCCAGTTTGATGCAATTGTAGATATTTACCGAATCTTGGACAAGGCGTTTTTGTTCAAATTCGAATTTGCCCAGGATTTCGTACATGATCAGCCTGATCTTCAACCTGTCGTCGGGATTTTGATCAACATAGGCATGCAACATGCCCAGCAGTTGCTGATGTTTGGGCAGGTTTAGCCGGCGGTTTTCTTTTTGCGCCTTCAATTGTGCATAACCTACTTCGGCGCGATGCGTTTGGCTGGTATCGGCTACCCGCCAGGCATCGATCAGTGGCCTGATTGGTTTTGGCTGGGCAAAACCCAAGGCAAAGCAGCTGCACCAAAGTGCCAAAAGCAACAACAGCTTGTTCATTGGAGATGCAAAATTAGGTTGGCTAAGATAATATTATTGATCGAGAATAGGCAATAGCGGGCCTGGCATTTGAAAATGCCTACAACTGATATATTTTTAGTACCTTTGCTCACGAAGCAGAATTTCTTTAATCATTTTAAAGCAACTCGCAAGTTAGTCTTTCCCACAATGATTGTTCTAGCTTCTTCAATTTACATTAAACAGACCTACTTTGTTATTTACAGATTTAAGACTCATTCCGCCTATTTTAAAGGCGCTTGAAACCGAGGGTTATACCCAACCAACCCCTATACAGGAAAAAGCCATACCCAGTATCCTCAAAATAAAGGATTTGCTGGGTTGCGCACAAACCGGAACTGGCAAAACCGCCGCTTTTGCCATTCCCATGCTGCAGATTTTGCATATGCGCCACCTCAACACCAACAAAAGGGCCATCAAAGCGCTGGTACTTACCCCTACCCGCGAATTGGCCATCCAGATTCAGGAAAGCTTTAATGCCTATGGCAAAAACGTAAACCTCAAAAACCTGGTTATTTTCGGTGGCGTAGGCCAACAGCCACAGGTAGATGCCCTCAAAAAAGGTGTTGATATTCTGGTAGCCACGCCAGGCCGTTTGCTCGACCTGATGAACCAAGGTTACATCAGCCTTAAGGAAATCGAAATTTTTGTGCTCGACGAGGCTGACCGCATGCTCGACATGGGCTTTATCCACGACGTGAAAAGAGTGGTAGCCAAACTGCCAGAGAAAAGACAAACACTTTTCTTTTCGGCAACCATGCCAACCGAAATCCAAAAACTGGCCAATACCATTCTCCAAGATCCGGTTACAGTTGAAGTGACCCCGGTTTCTTCAACCGCAGAAACCATTAACCAATCGGTTTATTTTGTAGATAAGCCGGATAAAAAGAAATTGCTAAGTCATTTGCTCGACGAGTTGAACATAGACCATGCCCTGGTGTTTACACGCACCAAACACGGTGCCGACCGTATTGCCAAAGATTTGGTGAAACTGGGCGTCAAGGCCGCCGCTATTCACGGCGACAAATCGCAAAATGCCAGACAAAGAGCGCTAAACAGCTTTAAAGACAGGGAATTGCGGGTTTTGGTAGCCACCGATATTGCCGCCAGGGGAATCGATATCGACGATTTGCAGTATGTGTTCAACTACGATTTGCCCAACATTCCGGAAACCTATGTACACCGCATTGGCCGTACAGGCAGAGCAGGTGCCAGCGGTAGCGCCATTTCTTTTGTAGACGGCGAGGAGAACGAATACCTGATCGATATCCACAAGCTCATTAAACGGGTTATTCCTATTGTAGAAGACCATCCTTTTCCCTTGAGCTGGCAAGGCATGATGGCCAAAAAAGAGGTGGTGCGCCAACCGCAGAAAGATTCGAAAGGCAGCGGTACCAAACCCAACAAGAAAAAATTCCACAAACGCGGCCCAAGAAGGAACTAGCTCACGGGCCAATGGCCAATAGTCCTTCGCTAAGCTGATCAATGCTTCTTCCGGTATTCATCGGGAGAAGCATTTTTTAACGAAATAAAAATGGCTTCAGCCAGTTATTCTTCGCCATGATAATTGGGGGCAACCAACAACTACCTGTTGATATTGTTCGGCCTTACATACACCATTTGCATCACATTGATGTTCCGCATTTCGAAGGCTGCTTCGCAATAGTTGAGGTAATAGTTCCATTTGCGAACAAATCGCTCATCAAAACCCAAAGCCTTCACTTTGGCTATTTGCTGGTTAAAATTTTCGTACCACAGTCTTAATGTTCGGGCATAATCGAGCCCAAGATCTTTTAAATCAACCAAAGTCAATTCGCTGGTTTGGTTAATGGCCTTGTTAAGCGCAGCGACCGACGGCAGCAAAGAGCCCGGAAAAATATGTTTTTGTATCCAATCTACCCCATTGCGCAGGCTTTCGTAACGGCTATCTGGACTGGTAATCACCTGAAAAGCCAAAATACCATCCTTTTTAAGCACTTCGTTGCATTTGGCAAAATAGGATTTGAAATAGTGGTGGCCTACAGCTTCCAACATTTCTACGGAAACGATTTTATCAAACCGTCCCTCAATGTTGCGATAATCTTGGATGATAATTTCCACTTTATCGGCTAATCCGGCTTCGGCTACGCGTTGTTGCGCCAGTTGCTGCTGTTCTACAGAAATGGTAACCGAAGTTACTTTGCAACCATAGTTTTTAGCCATAAAAATGGCATTGGCACCCCAACCACTGCCTATTTCGAGTACATGGTCGCTGGCTTTGAGCTGCAGCTGCTCGCAAAGCCGACGGTATTTTTCGTCTTGGGCCTGGGCCAAAGAAAGATCGGGCGTTTTGAAATAAGCCGATGAATAGGTCATGGAAGGATCGAGGAAAAGCGCAAAAAAATCGTTGCTGAGATCATAATGTTCAGCGATGTTCTTCTGCGAGCCGGTAATACTGTTTGCCCGATGGTTATGCCCCAGGCGATTAAGCCATTTGAGTAAATTGAGGCCGATATTTTTGATTTTGCTACCCGATACTGAAGGGGCATTCTCAATATTGAGGATCACCCATTTAATCACGCTGGCAATGCTGTCGGTTTCCCATAAGCCATTTACATAAGCCTCACCAAAACCAATATCTCCATAAAGCACAATATTCTTAAAAAAGGTATTGTCTTTTACTACAATCCTGGCCTGAATGGCGGCATACTGCTGGCCAAAGGCCAAGCTCTCGCCGTTGGGCAAATGCAGCTGCAAATAGCCTTCCTGCATCTTATCCAATGCCCGTAATACTGCGTTTTCGTAAAATCCTGATTGCTGTTTGGCTAGAGAGATGGAAGACATTGATTATAGATTAGGTTTATAGGGTTTATATACGTCTTTTTGCAAATGCTGGTTTGCGTCCTTGGCATGGTATTTTATTTTTTTTGTCCACAGCAGCAGGGCCTGCCAATGGATCATCCACATGACCCGCAACGGAATAAGGGGCATCGCAAAGAAATAGCGAAGCATGCTGGCATTGCTAAGCGCTTTTTGCTTTCCTTTTAAGGTACTGACAAAAAACAGTTGTCCCTTTTTATCGTGATCGTTGATTTTGATATCGAGTTCCTGACCGGGAATGGCCAAATCAAAGTCGAAAAAATCGTCGAGGTCTGTAAATGGCGAAACATAGAACAACTTAGCTGTCCTGAGTCTGAAATGTCCGTTTTGGAGTTCATCTTTGCCAAAAAAGAACATTTTCATTTCATGGAAGGTATTGCTGATTTCTGCCACTGCACAAAGAGGCCTATCCTCCTCGTCGAAGCAGAAGTAGAAAGAAACGGGATTGAAATTATAGCCCAGCACGGAAAGATTGGTTAACAGCATAATTTTGCCTCCCCCTATTTCGACGCCATTTTGGGCCAAATATCTACTTATTTGTTCTTTGGTGGAGCCAAAAGACTTGGCATGGGCAATTGGTGGACTTCCGGCTTTCTTTTCGAGCTGGATATGGTCCTTGTCTCTAAAACTAAAAAGATTAAACCGATTATGGCCAAACCAGCGCAATTTTTTATCGAGCAGTTCCAGCTCGTCCAAGTTGATGTAGAACAGGTATATCCTGTACCAAAAGCTGTGTTTTTTAGGCCACAGCCTGTGGTGCATCACTTTTGCAGTATATAGGCCAGAGGTGAAATTCATGATGGCTATCAAATGGAAGATGGTTTATGGAAAAGGGCTTCCAGATTGTACCTATTTAACCGATGAAATCTTGATAGCCACAAATATTTTTTTGAGCCCGAAGGCTTCCTCCCTAAATTTTTTACCTTCTGTTTCAATTTGTTGATCATCATCTAATTTCTTAAGCACGCTTAACCAATCAATGTTCGGCCTGACAGCTGTTCAGTTTTTGTATTCGCAGCACGATGTTTTTAGGTATAGGCTAAATATACCAAAAACCTATTTCATATGCCACTTCCGCTGTGTCCTTTTCCATTTCCCAGCGCCTTCATTTTCCGTCTTACATCGCTCTGCACAACTCAACCGCACTTTTATAGGCATCTTCGTGGAAACCGTATTTGAAATAGCTGCCACAAAAGTACACCGGTCCACTTTCGTTGAGCAGATACAATTCAGACTGGGCCTTCATGGCAGGCACATCGAACAAGGGATGTTCGTAGGCGATTTCCATAATGACCTTTTCCCGGTCTAGGCTTGGTCCGGGATTAATCGACACGAAATAGTCTTTCTTTTTGGAAACACCCTGCAATTTGTTCATCCAGTAAATGGTGCTTGGCACCAGCGTATCGCCCTGCTTTTCTATCCTGTAGTTCCAGCTGCTCCAAGCCATTTTCTTTTGGGGCATCTGTCCTTTATCGGTATGCAATACCGCCAAATTGGGCTGGTATTTAAACTTGGCTAAGAGCCGTTGCTCAGCTGCTGTTTTATCCTGCAATATTTCGAAGGCCTGATTGGCATGGCAAGCCAAGATCACCTTGTCGAAAACAATTTCTTCGCCTTTCGAGGTAACCACCATTACTTTGCCATCGCTAAGGCGTCTAACGGCAACAATCTTGGTATTGATGCGGATCTGGTTCCTGAACGGAGCAATCAGCTTTTCTCGGTACGACTGGCTGCCATTATGCAAGGTGTACCACTGATGCTGCGTATTCAAGCCCAAAAAACCATGGTTCTTGAAAAAACGTACAAGCGATACCACCGGAAAATCGAGTACCTGCTCCATGGGGGTAGACCATACTGCCGAACTCATCGGAATGAGGTATTTCCACAACATATCTTCGCCATAGCCAAATTCTTTGATGTATTGGCTTAGCGAATAATCCATATACTTCGGATTGTCGAGTATCTGCACGCTCTCCCGATTAAACCGATTGATCTGCAGCAACATCTTCAGGAAAGCAGGATTGAACAGGTTGCGTTTCTGGGCAAAAAGATGCCTGAGGCTCGAACCACAATATTCCAATCCGTCGGGAACATGCTGCACACTGAATGACATATCGGTCTTTTTTACTGGCGCCTCTATCTCCTCAAAAAGTGCACAAAGATTGGGATAGGTTTGGTAATTGAACACCATAAATCCAGTGTCGATGTACACCGGCTTGCCCTCTTCTTCGAGGGTGATGGTATTGGTATGTCCGCCCACATAATTTAGGGATTCGAAAATGGTAAGGTCGTATTTCTTGTAGAGGTGGTGTGCACAGCCCATTCCGGCTATGCCGGTTCCTATAACAGCAACTTTCTGCATAAAATCCTTGTGCTTTTAATTATTTTTTTCGAACAGGTAATGGCATACCATCCACTCGTTGCCTTGATTATAGTTGAACAGTTCGGCGCAGGCCATGTAAAAAAGGCGCCAATACACCCACCATTTTACCGCATTTTTTGGCCCATAGGTCTCTTGTAAAATAGGCATGATCTCTTTTTTGTGCCTGTCCATATTGGCCAGCCAGGCTTCTGATGTTCTGCCATAATGTGTACCGTTAACCACCCAATGTTCGCTTACTTGCAAATGGTCGTTAAAATAGAACAGCAAGTGGTTGGAAGGCATGATGCCCCCGGTAAAGAAATACTTGCTCATCCAGTCGGTTTCGTCAACTACTTCATATTTATAGGCCAGGGTACGATGGGTAAAGATATGAACGAAGAGCTTTCCATCGGGTTTTAAAAAAGAAGCTACCTTGGCCAACAGCAATTGGTAGTTGCGCATGTGTTCGAACATTTCGACCGAAACAACACGGTCAAACGAATCGGCAATGGCGAAAGTATTCATATCGGCAGTTAGCACGGTTAGGTTAGCGATGCCCCGCTTATTTGCCTCATCATCGATGAAGGCTTTTTGCGTTGCCGAATTGGAAACAACGGTAAATTTGCTTTCCGGAAATTTGGCAGCCATGTAAAGCGACAGCGAACCCCAGCCACAACCTAATTCCAACACATTTTGCCCATTTTGCAACTGGGCCCTTTCGCAGGTTAAGGCCAGCATGTCGTTTTCCGAAGTATCAATATCGCGTACACCCGGGTTCCAATATCCGCTGCTATATTTGAGGTTTTTGCCCAGGCAATATTTGAAAAACTGGGTGGGAAGTTCGTAATGCTGCTGGTTGGCATCGGCGGTATTGATTGCTATGGGCGAAGACTTTAAATCTGCTATGAGCGTCATCAATTTACGTTGCTGCAGTTCTTCGTTGCCTAAGGTTTCGTCTTTAAGTCGCTGCCTCAGCAGCTTTCTGATTCCCGCGCGAAGCAGCGAATCTGGTAATTTATCGTTTTCAAGAAGTTGGTCGTACCACATAGATTATTGTTGTTGTAAAAGCGCTATGATTGTTTTTTAAACCATGGCCAGAAGGCGCTGGTTGTTTCCTGGTATTTTTTATAAGCTATGGGCTTGCTGCGTAAATTTTGTTCTTCGTTGTTTGGCACCCCCGTAACGTTAAGCAAAAGGTATAAAATAATGGCCGGGCCAATGATGGCGACGAAGCCCCAGGGCGAGGCCAGTGCAAACACAAAATAAGCCATCCAGCACAGCCATTCGAAAAAATAATTGGGATGCCTGCTGTAACGCCAGAGGCCTGTATCGCATACCTTGCCTTTATTGTTTGGATTGCGCTTAAAACTGGCCAGTTGCTTGTCTGCCACCATTTCGCCAATAAAAGCCACCAACCAAATACCCAAGCCAACATATTCGATCGCATCTATCTTTGGCGCTGGATTAGCCATTACCAATAAGAAAGGAATGGCCAGCAGCACATTGGAAATGGCTTGAAACTGAAAAAAGAAAAAGAAATTACGCGTTGCCTTGTCGCCCCAGTCTTTCCGCAGCTGCTGGTAACGGCCTTCTTCTTGATCCAAATGACCGATTACCCGTTGCCACAGGTGAAGTCCCAACCTTAATTCGGCCAACAGGAACATACCTCCAATCAGTAGCTTGCGTGTTTCGAAGCCATCAGACAGCCAATAAATGAGGAGGGTGATTACCGGAAAGTTGAGTGCCCAAAACACATCGACCACCCCGGCATTTTTGATGCGTCGGGCCCAGAGCCAAACCAAAGCCATAATGGCACAGCAGACCAGCAGGCAAATGAGTGCGATAAATAGAAGATTCTTATGATCCATTCGAGTAGCAAGTATCGAGCAGCAAGACAGATTAACCCCACACCTTTCACCCGCTGCCTTCTGGCCATCTATCTTTCTACAAGCAGTTCTTTAACACCTTGGCCCGGCTTTAGTTTGAATAATTTGATCAAAACATAAGCACAAGTAGCCAAGCTACCTAAACATACGAATAAAATTGTCCAAAGGATTTTAATTGGGATGTATTTTTCTTTATAAAACATCCACAAAGCAATGATCAGGATATTCGCATAGAAATCCCATAAGGTTGCGCGCATCCAAGGGATAGCTCCCAAAAAATCCCATTGCTCAAATAGAGAGCTTGCTAAACTGGTGCTAATCACCACATAGGCCATCCATACCAAAACAACAGAAAAAATAATCTTTAAGGTGGTGATTGTTTTCATGGCGCTTAGATTTTTCTGATTCTGATGATACGCATCCAGTGCAGCACCTTCATGACCGGATAGGTTGGATCGAACTCGAACCACCTGGTGGCAAAATTGGGACTGTTTGGCTTTTTATGATGGTTGTTCTGAAACAGCTCGCCCATGAGCAGAAAATCCCAAGGCAAAGAATTTTTGCTGTGATCGTCGTTGTCGTGGTTCGCATACCCGTACTTGTGGCCGCACCAGTTGACGATGGCTCCATGCAGGGGGCCCATTAAAAAATGGATCGGCAACAACAGGAACATCCACCAATGGGTAGCAAATACTACGTAGAACCAAATATAGAAAAGTGCGCAGCCGATGCGCCAGAACCAGGAATCGCCAATACGGTCAACCAAAGGCCACTCGGGATAGTTGCCCCGAAAAGCAGGCTCTGGTTCTATTTTATTGTGCAGGTAGTTAAGATACATGTTTTTAGTGGCGATCATCATGCCAAATACATCCTTAAAAAAATGTGGCGAATGCGGATCTTTCTCGGTGTCGCTGTAGGCATGGTGCATGCGGTGCAATATGGCATAGGCCCTTGGATTTAAAAAAGACGAGCCCTGCGAAACCAGCAAAACCAGGTAAAAGAATTTTTCCCAAAAAGGCTCCATCTTGAACATCTTGTGCGATGAGTAACGGTGCAGAAAAAAGGTCTGGCTAAATAGCGACAGGAACCAATGGGCTAAAAAGAATATTAAAATAATCATGAAATATGTAGTACTATATAAACGGCAATTAAAGGAATTTGGTTTTTTAAGCTTTTGTTAAGTGGGTAAACACCAGGTATAAAATTGTTCCGCCCGCACTTAGCACACTCATGGCCACCGTCATGATGAGGTAGCTGAGCAAAGTGAGCCAAAACACTTTTACCCGCGAAAGCTTATCAAAAAACTGGATGTTGACCCAAAGATTAAGGCCAAAGCCTATAAATGCCACGACAGTGCTCATTACTTTGAGCAAAGGGCTGTCGGCCAATAAATAGTTGAGCGGAAAGAACAGCAGCATTACCACCAAAGCCTGCCCCAATAAAAAAGCAGCCATCACAAAATGCTCAACAAAATTATAGCGCTGGCTTCTGAAGGCGAGAAAAGAGCCCAATGCTGAAAACGGCAAGGCGATCATCATGTAAGCTACATAGTGCTGCGAAGCCCACTCGTTAAGTCGTTGAAAAGCAGCCGCTCCATTTTCGCTAAATTCGTACTTTATGCCACCTGCAACATCGGTATGAAAATAGAGGCTTAAAATTCCGTACAGCGTGGCCAGCAAAATCACCAATGAAATCGGCCTAAAATGCCTGATCCTCTTCCCTTCGATGTATTCGCGGATGGAATAGCCCGGGCGGGTAAAAAGCTCTTTAATGGTGTAGAACACCCCTTTATCAAAATGCAACAGGTGATGCTGGATATCGTGCCATAAATAATGGGCACTTAATCGATGGGTATCTGTGGCTTGGCCGCAATTACTGCAATAGTTGCCCGCCGTTAAGGCCTGGCAATTCTTACAACTTGTAGATTCTTGCATGCAGTTTTATTACCTCCCGAAATCGTCTTGTACGCGTACGATATCACTCTCGTCTGATGGATTTTGGGCATCGGTATGTTGCCAGATTTCGGCTACTACGCCCCAGTCTTCTAAGCCGATCAAACGGTGGCGCTCGCCTTGCTGCAATTTGATCTGGTCTTTGGGATAGTAGGTTTTTACTTCGCCCTCCTCGTCGGTGGCGCTGGTTTTAATGCCAACGGTACCACTTACCACTTGCCAAATTTCGGCTCTGCGGTGATGGTATTGCCACGAAAGGCGGGTATTTGGGGCAACAATTAAAATCTTAGGGCTTAATTTTCCGCCTATTTTAAGACTGTTTACATCCAGACCGTCAAAATAAGTATCGGCAAACTGCTGGGCCTGGTCTTCGTCTATTACAAAAAAACCGCCCCACGGACGGGTCTCATCACGGTTTACGACGTTAAAACCTTCTATCTGCAAACGTTGTGCAACGGTATCGAATATTTCTGTTTTTTGAGTTTCCATATCGCCGTAAAAATAAGAAAAAAGCCCTTTCGGGCTTCATCTTTTTTCAACAAACATCTTACTAGCTACAGATTGGCAGGCCATTAGCTTAGTTTTGCTACTTGATTTCGTGTATCACTACATCGAGACCCAAACCTGCAGATTGCAAAATAAGCGGAAAATTGGGGTTATTCAAGATCCAAAGCTCTATTTTGCCGTCTTCGCTGGCTACCTGCGTAGCGTCGATTTCCTTGCCGTCTAGTTTCATGGGATTTAAACCGGTTTCCTTAGGCTTAAACTTCAGGCCATTGTAGGTAAACGACTTATTAGCAGTTAAGGATTTATAGGCATCTTTCGAAATCAGTCCATAGGTTTCGCTATCGCTTAATTTGGTGGTTCCCTGCGGCGGCTGTTGCGTATAAATTTCCTTGCCGCTTTCGTAGGCCTTTTGGCTGAGCTCGAAAGCACCTTCGCCGTAGCCATCTACAAACCAGGCCAAGGTAATTGGTGTTTCTATACGCTTTATGGTAAAGGTTACAGGCACCTCCTGACTTTGTACAAACACCGTTGCGTTTAGCGTGGTTCCGGCCTTGATTTCGGGCATGAATTTCTGTGCAAAGCCCGTTATCGCAAGGCCTAGGCCACATAAGGTAAAAACAATTTTTCTGATCATGGTTTTAGTTTTTGGGTTAAAGGTTTACCCGATCAATTTATACAATTTAAGTGGCTTCAAAAACAAGGCATTGTTATTTTTAGTATAAATCTTCAACCCAAAAATCAAACCGCTAAATATTGCTGTAGGCTTTTTTTGCCAACGAATTAGCTTTGAGGTAAACAAAAGTGCGTTGGGCATCGAAAATGATATTGAATCGTTTAAGCACATCGCCACCAATGATACTCATTTTTTGCCTGCCGATAGCACCTGCAAAAAACCCAACCGGCACATTGTCCAGTTCTATTTTGCCAAGGGCGAAACCCGGCAAGATGGCTTTTTGGGTTTTGATGACATTGCCATATGAGTCTTTCAGCGATTTTTCGCCAACGATCTCAAGCTTTTTGTCTAACTGGTTGGTGGCCGTAAAGACATCGTCGAACAAAATGGCACCGGCATAGCCCGAATGTATCAAAAACTTATTGCTGAGGCTCTTGCCATCCAATTTGCTTGTGCCTGCTATAAACATGTTGCCGTTGATATAGCTTAGGGGCATTTTTTCATATTTTTTCGCCTTGGCCGGCAATTTTTCGTAAACCAGGATCTGGCTTTTGTCGAAATCGATTTCTACCACCTTGTTCTTAAAAAGATCAGGGCCGAATTTGCCCTCGGTTTGCTGGCCGGAATTTTTGTCTTCCCATACCTCCAGGTTTTCCCACACCAAGTCGCCTATTTTAAGGCTGTTGCTTTTGCTGTACCTCGACTCGCTCTCGCCACCCCAGCTTTTTACGCTGTCTACCCTATCAAAAACCAGGCTTTTCATTCTTTTGGTGGCTTCTTCGGTGAGCATTAACGAACTTGCTGCGGTATGGAACATCAGGCTTACAGTATCTTTATGATTAACCAGGGCCTTTACTGCCATGTTGTTGTATTTGGTAAGCTGAAAAGGGATGATGGCAGGTTTTGAGCTTTGTGCCCAAAGCAACTGGTTGCAAAAGGCAAGCAAGACGAATAGCAAAGATTTGAATTTGTTCATGGGATTGGTTTCTTTGTTGTGTTATTGATTAAAACAAAGCCCTCGGAATGGCTCCGAAGGCTTTACAAATTAGAGATTTAATGCCTGATTGGGCAATTCTATCCTACATTTTACTTTATTTCTTCGAAACTGATGGCATAGCCGCCCGCAGCTGCACAAAACTGCGCCAACTTACTTTTGCTGGTTACCGTTATTTTACGGATGTTGTAAGCCTGCGGATTGGTTTTGTAATTGGTTTCCTGGGTATCGGCATAAATAGTTGCCATGTATTTTTTGCCTTTTTCCAAGAAGTCGAGCGTAATATTCGATGTCCGCACATTATCGCCGTTTACACTACCCAAAAACCATTTGCCTGTGCCTTTGGCCTTGCGGGCTACGGTAAGGTACTGGCCGGGCTCGGCTTCGAGGTATTTGCTGTCGTCCCAATCAACCGCCACATCTTTGATAAACTGAAAAGCATCCGGAAAGCGCTCGTAATGCTCGGGCATATCTGCCGCCATTTGCAAAGGGCTGTACAATGTTAAATACAAAGCCAATTGGTTGGCCAGCGTACTGTTTACGTGCGAATTGTTGTTCGGGCTGAACTTGCTGATGTCCATTTCGAAAATCCCAGGCGTATAATCCATCGGGCCACCCAACAACCTGGTAAACGGCAGGATGGTAACGTGGTTGGGCTTTGAACCCCCAAAGGCCTGGTATTCGGTGCCTCTGGCCGATTCGTTGCCAATCAGGTTGGGGTAGGTACGGGCAATGCCTGTTGGGCGTACGGCCTCGTGCGCATTGACCATGATGTGGTAGTCGGCCGCCTTTTCTATGGCATATTGGTAGTGATTGATCATCCATTGGCTGTAATGGTTTTCGCCTACCGGCAAAATGTTACCTACATAACCGCTCTTAACCGCATCGTAGCCATTGGCCTTCATAAATTTGTAGGCGGTATCGATGTGGCGCTCATAATTTCGAACCGACGATGAGGTTTCGTGGTGCATGATGAGTTTAATGCCTTTGGCTTTGGCATAAGCCTGCAGTTCTTGCACATTAAAATCGGGATACGGCGTTACAAAATCGAACACATAATCTTTCAAATGGCCAAACCAGTCTTCCCATCCCACATTCCAACCTTCAACCAATACGGCATCAAAACCGTTTTTAGCGGCAAAGTCGATGTATTTTTTAACATTGGCCGTGGTGGCGCCATGTTTGCCGTTGGGTTTGGCCTTGTTGTAGTTGGTGATGCCCAATTCAACCGTCGGGTAATCGTCGGTATAGGCCCAGGTGCTTTTGCCGGTAATCATTTCCCACCAAACCCCCATGTATTTTACGGGCTTGATCCACGAAACATCCTTGATTTTTGAAGGTTCGTTCAGATTATAGATCATTTTTGAGGCTACAATATCACGGGCATCATCGCTAACCATTACGGTACGCCAAGGGGTGTTGAACGGCACCTGAACATAACCCTTATCGCCTTTGGCATCGGGCGTTAGCCACGATTGGAAAGTCATGGTACGGTCGTCGAGGTTAAGGTGCATGCACGGATAGTTGAGGAGCGCGGCTTCGTGGATATTGAGGTACAAGCCGTCGTTGGTTTTCATCATCAGCGAAGTTTGAACGCCTGTTGGCGAAAACCCCTGCTGCGATACATTGGCGGTTCTGGCCTTTTCGCCCAAAGCCCTGATTTCGCTCAGCTTGGTGGTATTGTAATCATATTCCTGGGTATCGTAATCGCCCGGAATCCAAAAAGCGGTATGATCGCCGGCCATGGCAAATTCGGTTTTTTCTTCTTTTACCACAAAGTAAGTGAGGTTCTTTTGCGTAGGGAATTCGTAGCGAAAGCCCAGGCCTTCATCAAAAAGACGGAAACGGATCCGAATTTTCCGGTCGGTTTCTTTTTGGGCAAGCGTTACGGCCAATTCGTTGTAATGGTTGCGAATGATGTTTACTTCGCCCCAAACCGGTTTCCAGGTTTCGTCGAAGGTAGAAGTCTGGGTGTCGGCAATGGTAAAATCGCTTAACAGGGATTTTTTATCGTCTTTCAGTTCAAGTCCCAGCTTACTGGTTTTAACCACGTCTTTTTGCTTGTATTGCAGCCTGTAAGTCGGCGTTCCGTTGGCATTGAGCGCAAAGCTCATGGTGATATTTCCATTTGGCGATTTGAGTTGCTGCGCCTTAACCGCACAGGTAAACACAAATACCCAAACCATTAACAGTTGTAGTTTCTTCATATTGCTGAATTTGGCAATAAAATTAGCCTAATATTTCTAGAAAAAATAATCTTGTAACAAAGACCGTGATTTTAGGGTGAGCACCTCACATCAACAACAAGGCGATGGCTTTGCGACCACCTTAGCTGCCTTAGAAAAGAAAGGCTGAGGAAAGGAAAAATCTTTTTGTTATCCATCCTATTTACTTAAATAACCGTAACTTTAACCTCCTCATGAAAATCGAAAGCCACCAAGTAAACGGCGCCCAAATTGCCGAAATCATAGCCGACACCACCATTATTAAAACCGCCGAAGATGGCCTCGATTTACTGGGAAACTTGTATTATCAGGGCTTCGACAAAATTATTGTTCGCGAAAGCCAGCTTACACCGGCATTTTTCGACCTGAAGAACGGCATGGCCGGAGAAATCCTGCAAAAATTCTCAAACTATCGGGTTCAGCTGGCCATCGTTGGCGATTTTTCGCCTTATACCAGCAAAAGCATCAGGGATTTCATGTTGGAAAGCAATACCAGAAAACACGTCAATTTCGTGGACTCGCTGGCAACTGCCATTCAGGTACTTTCGGAAAATAACCGAACTTCGTGATTTCCTTGCCTAGTTTCCTGGCAGCCTGACCGATTTTTCGGCAGGGGTTTCGTTGAAATAGGATACCTTGCCCTCGCCTTCTCTTTCGGTACGCCCGCTGCGTTGCAAAACCAATGCGGTACGGTTGCCATTAGCGCCGATGCTAAAAGTGTAGGTATATTTTTCCAGTTTCCGTGGACTGCTTTTCAGCCTTTTACCCCAGGTTTCGTTAATGGCGCGATTGGTTACGTCGCTGTTTCCATTAGATGTCTTTCCCATTTTACTCCATTCCTCATTTTGTCCGTTGATAGGATTGACGGTAAGCTGATTACCATTTACCGACCACGTACCGGTTTCGTGTTCATAAGTTTTGGTAGTAGTATAATGTGAGGCTAAAACCTGAACAAACCTGTAAGTACCGTCGGCATTGAACTGGTATTGGCCGGTAAAAAACCCTCCGGTGTTATAGCCGGTCATGCTTCCTGCCCCTGTAAATTTTTCGGTAGAAGTTCCCTCCCATATCCTTCCCGCAAGCGGCGCATTACTGCTGTTACCTGTGGTTAAGGTTTTTTGCGAGGTTGCGGGCAAAACCGGATTGCCGTGCTCATCTTGCCCAGTTTTCGACAGCTCTAAGGAGTTCAGAAAATCAGCCAAATCTTTTTCATACTGCTGGCTGTTGGCCATAACCACCACGCTCACTGTTTGTCCGTTGCCCGTGGCCGAAAGCAAGGCCACCTTACCTTTATTGCCTTTATCGGTATAGGTGCTGCTTCCCGTTACAATTCCCCAGCCGTTTTCATGGGTGGCGGGCTGCATTACAGGCTCTCCATCTACCTGGATCTGGCCTTTGATGGCTGCCGTCCATTTGCGGTTAAAATTTTCATCGGCAGAAGCGGCAGAAGGTTTTGCCTTGGTGATGATAACCATGGCGTAGGCTCCGGTTTTTTGATCAGAAACCGCCAACTGAACCGCCACTTCGTTTTGTTGTGGCTGCCAGCCTTTGGGCTGGATAAAAGAGATGACATCAAAGGTTTGCCTTTGGGCAAAGCTGGTACAGCTCATCAGCAAAAATGAATGAAGGAGAAGGATGATTTTGAGCAGTTTCATGGCTATGGATTCTTCGGCTTATTGATAATTGTCTATGGTGAAGTTAATGGTGTTGTTCCGATAAGGCCAAAGCAGGTATTAAGCAATACGAGAACTATCTTTTTCATGACTTAACGTTTAACAGGATAAAATTAGACCAGCTGACCAGGGAAATCAATCGTTAAAAAGGATGATTTTATGCCTAGCGTATCGTTAGGATATCGTTATTTGGGAGTGTACAAACACATTGGCGCTGTTGCTTCCAGCAATAAGGCTCATCCGTCCCGAAACACTGAACTTTACGCCTTTATCGCTCAACTGTGCATCGCCCATTGGCTGATTGGCTTCGGCAATATGCTGGTCGACTGTTTATCCAATTGCCGCTGCGCCTGTTTGATTTTAGCTTGTACTTCCTTATTTGTGGTTGGATTTTTGGACTGGGCCAACACTATTGTGGCTGGCAACAAAGCGATTAGTATGAGGGATAAAAATTTCATAGCCGTTAAATTTGGTGAGACAGACATTGGCATTATTTTACTGTGGCAACTGTTTATTTTCGAAGCCAGTTTTAAATCCGGGCGGATTATCGATGATTGATTTGTTAGCTTCCATCAGCTTGTAGCTAACTTCATATTGATGGCTATTGGAGTTGCCTTCCCTTTGGGTTGGCCCAGTCATTTTGAGGATAAGACAATAATCCTGGCTTCCTGAAAAATATTTGATTTCAAAAGCATAGGTTGCTTTTTCCAATTTATAATCAGCTGTTTTTACAGGGTTGCCCCAAACCTTGGTGCTTTGTCCCTTAGCCCACCAACCGCCCTTGCCCTGTTTGGGGGTAACGGTAAGCTGGTTGCCATTAACCGAGTAAGTTCCGGTTTCGTAAACGAATAAAATATCCTTCATCAGGGTTTGCCATTGCTTGTTGCGGAACAGGTAGGTGCCATCGGGATAAAAAGCATATTCTTTTCTCATGTAGCCCGCGGTATATTGCGGAAAGCCATTGACGTAACTCCCTGTCGTTTCCAAGGTATTATCGCACCATAAGCCCACTATAGAAGTTTTTCCGGCTCCGCCTTTGACAACAGGCTTTGCGGCAACCACATTGGCTTGCGCCACTTTTGCCCATTCGAGCGAGTTGATTAATGCCAACAGTTCTTTTTCGTAGACCCTGGTATTGGCTATTGCAACCACGCTTACCATTTGTCCGCCACCTGTAGCAGTTAACAAAGTAGCCATTCCCTGATTGGCTCCTTCGGTGTAATTGGCGCGGCCAGAAATTACAGTCCACCCGTTTTGCTTGGTGGCTTGTTGCAGGCTCGGTTCACCGTTTACCTGTACTGAGCCCTTTACTAACCTGAGCCAATCATTGCTGAAATTTTCATTGGCTGATGCAGTTGATGCATTGGCCTTGGTAATAACGGCAATGGCATAGCTACCGGTTTTGCTATCCATAACCGAAAGCTGCAGGCCACCTTCGCCTTGCTGCTGCTGCCAGCCCTTGGGCATCGTAAAAAAGACGGCATCAAAGCTTTGCTTTTGGGCAAAACCCGCATAGCCCATTAATAAAAATAAATTCATCAGCAACATATTTTTAATCAGTTTCATAGCGGTGTTTTTAAACATAAACCATAGGATAAAACTAGATTGGATGACATGGGGAAACAATCATCAAAAAAGATGATTTTATCGTTTCGAACCACCCCTGTTATTGAATTTCAAACCCATATGACCAACCATGCTCGAAAAGAGATAAAACCGCAAGGCTTACATTGCTGTACGGGTGGCGGATTGGTAAAATGAAAATGGAACTTAACTGATTGCCGTCCTTTTTAACGACGGCTTTTTTACCGCAAACCCAAAAAATCATTAAAAAAGATGATGAAAAATACGGCGCCACAATATTTTATTTGCATTGTAGAAAAGCGTAAATTAACGTATGAAAAAATCATTGCTCTTCTTATTAGTAGGTTTCATCAGTTTTGCTGCGCAGGCGCAGACGGCCATGCGTAAAGACAGCTTACTGCAATTGCTCCCCAACGCCAAAGAAGATACCAACAAAGTGCAACTGTATCTGAATATAGGCAACGTATACGAGCTTGACGACACAAAAACCGCTGAAAAATACTATAAAATGGCCGGCGACCTCAGCAAACGGCTAAATTACAAGAAGGGTATTATCAAATTCATCTCTAATTACACGGGTATTTTAAATGCGAAAGGTGCGCTTGACAGTTCCTTGCTGCTTAACAAGCAGGCCCTTCAAATTGCCAAACAACTTAACGATGCCGTAATTATTGCAAAAACAACGGCTAATGTGGGCAACAGCTTCAACTTTCTGGGCCAATATGAAGACGCCGTCTATTATTATGAAATTGCTAAAAAGAATTTTGACCAAATCAATGACCCGTATTTGGCCGCGCGGATGAACGACCTGATCCAAAATGTATATTTCCATCTGTATCAGTATGAAAAAGGGATACAGTATGGCAAAGAGGCTGTTCGTTATTTTAGAACAGCAGGAAAAGAGATAGAGCTGGGGCAAGCCTCGCTCAACTTGGCCAACAACTATCAGTCGCTCAACAATAATGCCTCTGCCTTGGCCTGTTATCAAGAAGGGCTTGCCATTTCCAAAAAAACAGGCTACAAAGCCTTGGAACTCGCCTGTCTGATTGGTATCGGTAATATTTATTTTCACCGCTACGATGCCGATGGCATGCGCAAATACCATGAAGCGGCACTAACGCTCAGCAAGCAACTCAACGACTCGGAAGGCGAAGTCATTGCTGGACGAGGCATGGCCCTGCATTTCCTCCTCAAAAAAGACTTCAAAACAGCGAAAAGCTATATTTCGGCTTCGCTTAAACTGGCCGACAGCCTTGATTTGAAACAGGAAAAATTTGAAGGTCTAAAGGTGATGTCGGGTATTTTATTCGGCCTGCACGACGTTGTTGCTGCAGAGCAGTATTTAGACAGCGCATCCGCTATCGAAACCAAACTGCGGGGCGAAGAAATCCAGAGCAAAACCTTGTTGCTAGAGAAGAAATTTGAAACAGCAAAAAAAGAAACGCAAATCAAACTCCAACAGGCACAACTCAGGCAAAAGAGCAACCTGATCTATTTCCTGATTGTTGGCGCCATAGCCTTGCTGGTTATTTCGCTGCTGGGCTACCGCAATTACAGGCATCGCCGCAAACTACAACAAGCAAAAATTGACGAATTGGAAACCGAGAAACAACTCACTGCTACAGAAGCCGTGCTCAAAGGCGAAGAACAGGAACGCACCCGTTTGGCCAAAGACCTGCACGATGGCTTGGGAGGCCTGCTGAGCGGCATCAAATACTCATTAAGTAACATGAAAGGCAACCTGATTTTAACCCCCGACAATGCCCAGGCTTTTGAACGCAGCATGGATATGCTAGATAGCTCTATACGCGAAATGCGCCGCGTAGCCCACAACATGATGCCCGAAATACTGGTGCGATATGGGCTAGACACTGCACTAAAAGAGTTTTGCCACGAAATTAACCAAAGCGGCGTGCTGGCCATAAACTATCAATCGGTTGGCATGAACAAGGCCGCCATCGAACAAACCACTGCCGTGGCTGTTTATCGAATTGTGCAGGAATTGGTCAACAATTCCATTAAGCATGCCTACGCCAAAAATGTACTGGTACAGCTGCACCTGTCAGAACAGGAAAGATTGTTGGCGATTACCGTAGAAGATGATGGCAATGGTTTCGACACCGCCACATTAAACGAGGCCACCGGTATGGGCTGGCAGAACATCCAAAACCGGGTCGAGTTTTTAAAAGGCAAGCTCGATGTGCAGTCGGCTGCCAACAAGGGTACTTCTGTAATGATTGAAATCGCGATCTGATGAAAGCTGGCATTTTTATAGTTGACGATCATTACATGGTGATCGAGGGCATCCGCTCCTTGCTGCAAAACGAAAAAACCATCGATTGGATGGGCCACGCCACCAACGCAGCCTCCTGTTTGGCTTTTCTCAAGCAGCACCAGCCCGACGTTATCCTCATGGATGTAAACCTGC
Organism: Pedobacter sp. ASV12; assembly: GCF_016429155.1. GTDB lineage: Bacteria > Bacteroidota > Bacteroidia > Sphingobacteriales > Sphingobacteriaceae > Pedobacter. The sequence goes on from NZ_JAELUC010000025.1 coordinate 48,084, forward strand.
CCGACAGGAGTGGTACCGATCTTTGCAAAGAGGTACGGCAGCTATATCCGTCGGTACTGGTGTTGGGTTTGAGCACCTTTAACCAGCAAACCATTATTCAAAATATGATGGCCAACGGCGCTTCTGGCTATCTATTGAAAAACGCCACCAAAGAAGAGCTGCTCGAAGCCATTAGCGAGGTGCTGAAAGGCAAAAACTACTTCAGTTTTGAAGCTGCCGTAGCCTTAAGAGAGCCCCAAGAGAAGCATCCGCTCATTACCCGGCGCGAAAAGGAAGTACTGCAACTCATTGCCGAAGGCTTAACCAATGCCGAAATATCGGAAAAGCTCTTCATCAGCATGCCTACGGTAAATACCCATCGCAAAAGTCTGCTCGAAAAATTCGAAGTCAAGAATACGGCTACGCTGATAGGTAAAGCCATCAAAATTGGCTTGCTCTAATATGTTGGCTTTGTTCGTGTCCGGAATTATTTATCGGCCATTGAAATCGCCTTTTCCAACACTTCGTCTTTTCCCTTTTTAATGCCATTTATGCTTGGCTTTACCACAAGATTAGGCACGATGCCAATTCTCTGCGTTTCTTTTCCATCGGGATAATAAACCCCGATTTGGGTAAAACTGGCAGCCAAGCCGCCCGGAAAAGCAACAGCCATACCCACACTTCCGTCGGCGCCAGCCGTTTGGCTGCCCATAATGGTGGTATTTGGCCTGGTACTTAAAGCCATAGCCGATAGCTCGGCCAAGCTTTGGGTTTCTTCATTAACCAAAACAATTAGTTTTCCCTTGTAGTTATCGGTCCTTTCCTCGCCTATCCGCAGGTTTTTCATGTATTCGTCGGGCATGTACGTGAAAAGTCCTGGTGTTTCCGTACTGCCACCCGTATACCTGGCAATATCCATAGGCTTAGCAAACAGGTATTTACCAATTTCCCATACAAACGCCGATTCTTTCGGGTAGCTACGCAAATCGATGATCATGGCTTTGGTTTTCATGGCCAATGGCATGACCTGAGCCAACTGTTTAAGGCCTAACCTTTCGGGATTGAAATAAGCAATGTTGGTATTGATGATTTTAAAACCGGTATCTGCAGGCAGCGGTTTTTTGTAATTGGTTTTATTAACCGAAAAACATTTGAGACTGGTGCTTTCCATGTGGCCATCACGCAGGTAAGTTACCTGCATCAGGGTATCATTGGTCCTCATCAGCCGACTGGTCAGTTTCCTGAGCTGGGTGGGATAATTCGAGGCGATTGCATAAGGCAGCTTGTCTTTTAAGAGCTGTTCTACCGGAACATTGTTGATGCTTTTTATCACATCTCCCCTTTTTAGCGTATTGATACCCACTACTTCGTCGTTGCTGTAGCTCACCACTGGCTTGTTGTCAACAAAAACAATTTCGATATTAGGCCTCAAGCCGCCATAAAATGTTTTGAGCGCACTATCATAAGGCGAAACATCGGTATGCGAATCCTTAATCTCGCCAACGAACTCTACCACTGCAAGCTTGTAGCTCAATTCGTCTTTGGCCGCGATAATTTTGGGAATGTATTCGTTCAGCACGTTGCCCCAAGGCTTATCTGTTAAATTTTTATAAGGCGCAAAATATTCAAAAATGCTCCAGAACCTGAATAGGCCCAGCAACCTGTAACCCGCATCTGGATATTTAAAACTGGCATATGGTGCTTCGTTCTTAAAAATGGCCACCGGTGTTTCGGCATCGTACAATTTCACATAGTAGCTTTCTTCGGTCCTGTCGGCAGTTTTAATGGCATTCAATTGCTCAATAAGGGGCTTGCTTAAACCCGAAGTCTTAAACCAATCGAAATTAGGCCTGTATTTGATTTGCCTGGCATCAATCACTCGGGGTGCAGCCGTTTTAAAAGCACCCAAACCAGCTATCCATTGATGCAGTATTTCGTTTCTTTCGGCATTCGTTTTAACCGCCAATATTTTGGGCATGATCCTGAAAAGTTCGAAATCCCAATTGTAATTGCCTTGGGCAATTGCCGGATGATGGTATTTTAAAAAGCCCCATAGCTTGCCCAGCAACGCCAAATTGCTGGTTTGGGCGGGGGTTAGCGTATTGATGGCAATGGCAGAACCCGCCACAAATTCCTTGTCAAAAGCCGCCTTTTTAGCCTTGTCGTTGGCAGCGGGCTGTTGGGCATTTACCTTAAATACAATCAAAAAAGCGAAGAGAGCTAAAAAAATCTTTTTCATCCTAAAATTATCTCCTGTTAAAAAACTTGCCTAAAAGTAAGCCCGCCCAACTTAAAACAAACTTTAAAATTGATATCCGCAAGGATTGGATTAATATCCGTTGAAAGGAATAGCATTTGCCAAAGGCCAGAGGCAGGCTAAGAAGCCTAAGATCTTGGATAAGCCTTCAGCAGTTCGCGTATATCTTTGAGCTTTCTAACAGATACCGGAATTTTGATACCGTTGGTCAACATAATCGTATTGCCTTTGGTTAAGCTGAGGATATGCTGCAGGTTAATGATATAGGATTGATGGCAGCGCACAAAAAGGGAGCTTGGCAATATGGCCTCGTAATGCTTCAGGATTTTCGACACAACGATTTCCTTGCCGTCTTTCAGGAAAAAGGTGGTATAGCCCCCGTCGGATTTACAATAAACCAGGTCTTTATAATCGACCAAATAGATGTTGTTTAGCGTGCTTAGGGTAATCTTGCTAGAATCTCCGGTAAAATTATTCACGGCCCCCTTTATTTGTAAGGCATGGAGGGCATTTCTTTTGAGCGCCTTTTCAATGGCCACTTCAAACTCATCATCGATAAGGGGTTTCAACAGGTAATCGATAGCCCCTGCTTTTAACGCCTTAATGGCATATTCGTCAAAACTGGTCATAATGATCACGGCGAAATCAGGATCTTCAAATTTCTCAAGCAAATCGAAACCTGTGCCGTCTGTTAGCTGTACATCGAGCAAAATTACATCAGGTTTGTGCTTAATGATGGCCGGATAAGCGGTGCTGATGTCGCGACATTCGGCAACGATGCTTACATCTTTTCGCTTTTCGAGCAAAATACGGCAAACTGCGCCTACATGGGGCTCGTCGTCAATCAGTACAATCTTAGTCATAAGCTGTTATAAACGGGATTATCAACTTTACGGTCAGGCCTGGCTGGCCGTTGCGGCGTGGTTCTATTACCAGGGATGATTTGATCTTATGCTGCTTATTCAACAAAGCTAAGCGTTCTTTGATGATTTGAATAGAAAATGATTTTTTGGTTGGCTGTTGTACCTTATCCTGCAGGCCGATGCCATTATCTATAATTTCGCAACTTAGGCAACGCTGTTCCAATGCCATTTTAATTGTTAGCAAACCTTTATAAGCTATGGGCTTAAAAGCATGCTCAATGGCGTTTTCAAGCAGAGGCTGCAACAGCATATTGGGGATTTTGATTTCCTCGGCCATTGCCTCAACTTCCTCAGACAGGCTAAATTGATAGTCGAATTTATCTGCCACCCGCAGTTGCTGCAGTTCGATATATTTTTGCAGGATATCTAGTTCGTCGCTCAAATAAATAAACTTGTTTCTTGAATTTTCAAAGATCAGCCTGTTGAGCACCTGTCTCTTATACACATCTGACGCTGCCGACGAACCACGACAAAAAAAATGTTTGTGGGGGGGGGGGGGGGGGGGGGGGGGGGGGGGGGGGGGGGGGGGGGGGGGGGGGGGGGGGGGGGGGGGGGGGGGGGGGGGGGGGGGGGGGGGGGGGGGGGGGGGGGGGGGGGGGGGGGGGGGGG
>NZ_JAELUC010000260.1 GCF_016429155.1 Pedobacter sp. ASV12
ATCAGACAATTGCGTAAAAAAAATGGCTGGAGCCAGGGGGAGGTAGCCAAAAGACTTAAGATTTCTATTCCCGCATTTTCAAAAATCGAGACAGGCATAACAGACATCAATATTTCAGGGTTGGACCAGATAGCCAAGCTATTCGAGGTTTCTACGCTGGAAATTATTTCTAACGATGACAAAGGTATTCTGGGCGGGAGCTCGTCGATAGAAATCAGCATCCTCAAGGATAAGCTTGCCATCAAGGAAGAAGAAATCACCAAGCTCCAAAAAAAGATCATCGATCTTTATGAGGAGCTTAGAAATTTATCGGAATCAAAAAACTTTTCGCAACGTTAAGTGGCGCTTGCCAAAAGTTGCGCCTGTAGCCTGATGTATGGCGATCATTTTTTCATTGAAATCGCCTACCCACGAAAGTTCCAGTTCCTTGTATTGATTTTTGGGTATCACATATTCTTTGAGCTTAATAAAAAGCACGGACTCCAGTCCGTGTTTTTGATAGGCTGATTCTGTCTCTTATACACATCTGACGCTGCCGACGAACCAC
>NZ_JAELUC010000261.1 GCF_016429155.1 Pedobacter sp. ASV12
GGCTTGGGTGCTGCCCTCTCAATATCCTGAGTACATTAAATTGCTGCTGTGTAATATCGTACACATTTAGCATGTCTTTTACTTTCTGGCTGCTCCAAAAATAGGTATAAGTCAAGTTAACCAGTGCCTGCTGGAAAACATTTTCAAATTTTGAAGCCTTAATCTCCTTTTGTAGTTGCATGTTTTGGATTGCGTTTTTCAAACTGGGTAGCAGAAGCTCTTTTTCGGCTATTATTTTTCCCATAATTCCACGGGCAGTGCTTACATTTGTTTTTACAACAATACCCTCTTTTAAGGTGATATTCGGCCGTAAAAACCATTAACCCATCTTCGTTAAAGTAATAGTCGGTTTCTTCTTTCATTGATTAAGCAATTTAACGACCAATTTTGGTGCGAGGTAAGTTTGTAATGCTGTTCCGCTACCATGGGTGGTCCATACTTCTATAGGTCTGTCTCTTATACACATCTGACGCTGCCGACGAACCACGACATGTGTAGATATGGGGGGGGGGCGGGGAAGGATAAAAGGGGGGGGGGGG
>NZ_JAELUC010000262.1 GCF_016429155.1 Pedobacter sp. ASV12
ACTTTGTGCAGGGCGATGCCTAAACCGCAAATTTACCTTTGGTTAACCTCAGCTTTACAATTAATTTCCTTATAAATCAGTAAAGTACGGCCTTAACAAAAAAAAGTCTTGCAGGAAATTAATCATAACCCTATATTTGCAGCACTTTAAAACAAAGCGACAAGCTGATTGATAAAGTAGATTCCGTAGCTCAGTTGGTAGAGCATTACACTTTTAATGTAGTGGTCCTGGGTTCGAGTCCCAGCGGGATCACAAAAAGGAGACGATCAAAAGATTGTCTCCTTTTTTGTTTTAGGCATTTACCATTGGCCAATGGGTTGAAACATTTAAAATATCCTTAACTGGCTGGATCTTTTATACTAGCTTGCTTAAACTTCCAGATTAAAATTATTGCACTTATTACAACAAAAAAATACGGCAATGATATATTGAACATGTTATAATCAGTATTGCTTTCTTGGATAATTACCAATGCACTGTTTCTGGCTCCGGCTGTTCGAGGAATAAGCTCTTGTGCATAGTTCCAGCCCAGATG
>NZ_JAELUC010000263.1 GCF_016429155.1 Pedobacter sp. ASV12
GTGTTTAGGTTGTATTTGAAGCAATGTGCGGCAGGAAGTTGCTTCACTTCTTTCCAAATGGATTGTGGTTCTGGGATGTATCCCCAAACCAAGTACTGCTCTATAGCTTGCTCGTCGACCTCAAGCACTTTATAGGTGCTTATTTGCGACGGCTGACTGGCAAATTCAAAATTTTGCCCATCGAGCAGGTAATAAAAAGGCTTCTTTCCGAAGCGGTCTCTTGCACCGAAAAAATCGTTGTTTTTGGTGTCATAAATGACAAAGGCAAACATGCCGTTGAATTTGTTTACACATTCATAGCCATATTCTAAATAGGCGGCACAGATCACTTCGGTATCTGAGTTGGTATGAAAATGGTACTTTTTCTGTTCTAATTTTTTCCTGAGCTCTTTGTAGTTATAAATCTCTCCGTTAAACACAATATGCAGGTGCAGATAGGCTAAAGGCTGGTTTGCACGCGGGTCAAGGTCTATAATCGCTAACCTGTTATGGGCCAGCACAACTTCGCCCAAACGTTGTATGCCAGTGTATTC
>NZ_JAELUC010000264.1 GCF_016429155.1 Pedobacter sp. ASV12
AAGTACCACTGGTAGAGAAAGGTATACCAGAAGAAACTTGGGTAAAGCGATAAGACGGCAAACCTTGAGATACGGCTTGAGAAAATGTTCTAACTTCGCTCCTATAGTTAAAACCAACTAAGGCGTTTACATTATGCTTACCAAATGATTTGATATAATTTAAGATCTGATCTGTTTGGAAGTTGGTATTTCTTGTATTTGCAGCCGAAGCTTGACCGTTTACAGATCTTCCGTCGCCAAATCTTGGATCTTGAAACTGATCCTCTATGATTTCTAAATAGTCAACACCAAAATTCGACCTAAACGACAAGTCGTCGTTAATTCTGTATTTGGCATTACCGATGCCATTAAACTGATTAGTTATACCTCTGTTCATATTTAATTTTGCAATCTGCACAACGTTAAATTGATCGTAGGCACCTGGCAGGTTGGTATTGTAAGCTGTCTCTTATACACATCTGACGCTGCCGACGAACCACGAC
>NZ_JAELUC010000265.1 GCF_016429155.1 Pedobacter sp. ASV12
AGATGTGTATAAGAGACAGGGTATAAATGGATCAAATTGATCAGCATGCTGTTCCAGGCTCCAATTGGTTTAAGAAAAAGCCTTGCTCATTTAATCAGCCTTTCGCCAATTTACAGACATAAGCTTATTGCCATGGGCATAGCAATGAAAAATGTAGAAGAGCTGTACGTTAAAATGTTCGGCAATATGGAAAATTCATGGGTGAAAAATCCAGACTTAGCAAAGTATAACTCTTTCATGCCCGTTCTCCACAATCCCAACAAGCCCTTGTTAGAGCGTATTTCAGATTTCGATATCAAAACCTATCTCAATGGCGACATCAATACAAAAGTAGACCGTGCATCTATGGATTTTTCACCCATGAATTTTCCATATTGCCGAACATTTTAACGTACAGCTCTTCTACATCTGTCTCTTATACACATCTGACGCTGCCGACGAACCACGACATGGGTAGATATAGT
>NZ_JAELUC010000266.1 GCF_016429155.1 Pedobacter sp. ASV12
CGATATCAAAAACTCCTTCCACTGGAAAAGCGTTGTTATTGATGGTCGGTTTGAAGAACTCCACGATCAGGAGCGGCAACAGGTGATGCATTTATAGAAAATGATGGCGATTACGATTATGTGTTGAACCTCTCTGCTTTAAAGCATGTAAGAAGTGAAAAAGATCCTTATACGCTAATGAGGATGATTGATGTTAATATTTTTAACACCGAGAAAACATTGGAGCAATCTATCTCAAAAGGTGTTAGGAAGTATTTTTGCGTTTCTACGGATAAAGCCGCCAATCCGGTTAATATGATGGGGGCTTCAAAACGTATTATGGAAATGTACCTAATGCGCAAAAGCCAACAAATCGAAATTTCTACTGCTCGATTTGCAAACGTTGCATTTTCAGACGGTTCTTTATTGCATGGATTTAATCAAAGAATTCAAAAGCGACAACCAATCGTTGCTCCCAATGATATTAAACGATATTTTGTAACTCCAAAAGAGTCGGGAGAGTTATGTTTGATGTCCTGTATCTTTGG
>NZ_JAELUC010000267.1 GCF_016429155.1 Pedobacter sp. ASV12
CCCCCCCCCCCCCCACCCCCCCCAACTGCGGATGTCGTGGTTCGTCGGCAGCGTCAGATGTGTATAAGAGACAGATATATGAAATAGAATCAAAAGGCAGAAAGGACAATCAATTGATCTCAATTGGATACCAGTCCCTGAGCATAAATGTCAGCCCATTAATGATTGAAAGGGCACTTATGCTCTTTAATTTAATAATTAGCGAAATCAAAAAGGCTGGTGGTACGATGAACGTTGAGTCGCATTCAACTCTAGCAATTTTTAACGGTGAAAAATTTATCCTTTCTATGCGTGAGAAGCAGAGCAGAATAAAAAAGCCAGAACAAAAATATTCGTGGACTGAGTATGACTATGTTGCCTCTGGAGTGCTGTTCTTCAAAATTGGAGAAAACTCATGGAATTCAAAAGAGTGGAGCGACACCGCTTATACGGTTATTGAGGATAAGATCGAAGATATAATCTCTTACATAAAACTTGGGGCACTGAAGATTAAGGAAGAGAGAAGACTCGAAGGCTTAAGAAGA
>NZ_JAELUC010000268.1 GCF_016429155.1 Pedobacter sp. ASV12
GGATGATATGATTAAGCTGGTTAAAAACTATTTAGATTTGTTTTTGCTTTCTTCGCCTTCCATTTGCTCTTTCAATTGAGCCAATACGCTAAGATCGCCTAAAGTAGATTTCTCTACAGAATCTTTTACTTTTTTAACTGCAGTACTAGCTGCTTTTGCTTCTTTTTTCTTGGTTGCTCTTTCTTCGGCAACTGCCTCAGCTTTAGCCTCTTCCCAAATGCGGGCATGAGAAACAACGATACGTTTGGCATCTTTGTTGAACTCAATGATTTTGAAATCGTTGGTTTCTTCAGCTTTGATTACAGAACCATCTTCTTTAGCCATGTGTTTGGTCGGTACGAAACCTTCAACACCGTAAGGCAAAGCGATAACGGCACCTTTGTCAGTTACTTTAACTACAGTACCTTGGTGGATTGAATCCAAAGTAAAGATCGTTTCGAAAGTATCCCATGGGTTTTCTTCCAATTGTTTGTGGCCTAGGCTCAACTTGCGGTTTTCAACGTCAAGTTCCAAAACAACTACG
>NZ_JAELUC010000269.1 GCF_016429155.1 Pedobacter sp. ASV12
TGAGCAGCTTTTCTCTAATTTAAATATGTCCTTTGTGAAGGAAACAGCAGATTCAAAAGCAAATTATTGGTTAAATTCGATTATTCTTAATGATTCCCAAGAAAGAGATGAATTTCTTGCCTACACCAATGATAATGGGGTAATGACAAGGCCAGTTTGGGAATTGATGAACCGCCTGCCAATGTTTGCGAATTGTCAGACAGATGGACTGGAAAATTGCAATTGGCTAGCCGACAGAGTTGTTAACATCCCTAGTGGCTATCGGCTTTAATTACCGATAGATATTGAATTAAGAATAAATGCTGTACTATGGGCCATTTGTCCAGCAATCTGTTCACATAGCAGGCATCAGCAATGTTTGGCTATTAGATTTGGGTAAATGTTTAGCAACTAGGCATTTTATTTATATTGATAATCTCTTATTGGAATAAATTAATGAAACATACAATTATTATTGCTGAGGCAGGTGTTAACCACAATGGTAATATCGAAACCGCTTTTAAGTTGATAGACGCCGCTGTAG
>NZ_JAELUC010000026.1 GCF_016429155.1 Pedobacter sp. ASV12
AGATGTGTATAAGAGACAGACCTCATAGGCTCCGTTAAAAGGGCTTAGTTGAGTGCTACTGTTAAAAGCCCATGCTATGGGCGATAGGATATACCAGCCAATGCACAACAATAAAACAGGCTTGACAAAGTGATGATAAGGTAGTTTTAAAGCCTCCTGATCTGATTTGAGCTGAACGAATTGCTGCCTTACAAAAAAGGCATATACCTGTTTAAGCGATGGTGAAATATTAATCGTAATTACCAAAAGTAAAAACAACGAAAAGGTTTTAACCGATATGTCAAAACCAAAATTAATGATGCAGATATTTAAAAATAAAGCAAGCGACATGTAGAAGCCAACAAGCCTGGTGCTTCTAAAAAATAAAAGCAGGGCTACAAAAACTTCAACAAATCCTATGGCAACGTTATAAAATTTAGAAGTGCCAAAGGTACTCCATAACAAAATATCCTTGTCTAAATTGCCAAAAGGCGTGTAAAGGATGTTGGCTTCTGGTGTAGAAAATTGTTGCAACAGCACTTTATCAATTCCGTATTTCAATAAAACAAGGCCTATGTAGTAAGGCGAGCAAGCATAAAATAGGCGTACAAAAACAGAAGTTTTTATTTTTAGCAGCTTTTGCCCAACAACTACAATTATTGCCAGCAAAAAAAGCAAGAGCAATAAAAGATTAAGCCCTATCGTATCAGAAGAAAAATCTATATTTCTGATTCCATTTGCGAATAGCTGTTCCTGTATAAGTTCTACAGACTTTTGAAATAAAAACAGTGTAAGGCGGAACTGAAAATCCTTACCGTTAAAAGTTAAGGGAATAAAAACAAATGCCAGTAAAGAAAACAAAGCCAATATCTCTGTAAAGCCTTTTTTAAAAGCATTCATATCCCCTTGCCCTACTTTTTGTTTAGCTTATTCTCTTTGTCAAGATCTATAAATTGTAGGTTATTGACCAGGTAGCCAACGTATTTCTTCTTTAATGCATTTTTTAGCGAATCGATGCTCTTTATCTCCAAAAAAGTTTTCGACAGGCTTAAGGTATCTTTTTTAAAAGCGGTCCGCCACACCCTTCCGTTTACTTCTTTGGTTTCGCTTTTAAAAACAATCAGCTTATTATTCTTCTTTACAACAGTATCTATCCTATTGATGTTTCTTTCTACAATTCCAAAATTAGACCTCCCAATATCAAAAAGATCCTTTTCAACTGTAGTTCTAAAATTTCGGCTGTTGCCACTGTGACTTTTAAAAGAAATCAATTTTGTTTGTCCGAAACTTGCCAAACAAAACAAACAGCATACCATGAGAAGAGTGAACCGCATCGCTTAAATTTATATTTAAATATAGACAAATATATTGTGCATGAGTTGGCATTCGGGCAATCTTTTATAATCATATTAATAGTCAATGTGGATCTCAATCGAGACAGACCCTGCGTCGGTGTTCAAGACCACGATGAGGAGGATTAACAAATTACCTCACCACTTCCCAAAGCGATTTGATCTTTACAACAGGCTTTTGACCAACCAAATCCTTCGCGTCGAAGGTGATGACCTTTTCTTTACCAGGTTCCAAATCGAAATAGTTATCGCTCAATTTGCCTGTATAGCCTGCTATATCTACAAAAACATATTTGGCAAAGGCCTTGGCTCTTAGCACGATCTGGTTGCCCTTAACCCGATACGTGATTTGTGGATCGCTCAATTTTAAATCTTTAGGCCTAACGGTATCTCTGGCTGGCCTCACATCGTCGCGATAAGCCTCTTTTACGGCATACCAGGCCGCTTTGGGCGCACGGTGGTAGTAATCGGTAATGCTCCAACTGGCTACTGGCCAGCAATCGTTCAATTGCCACAGCAAAGTACCCATGTTATAAGGTTCTTTGCTCCGGTGGATCAAAATCATGTTTTTAAAGCCATAATACTGCACGCATTGGGTCAGGTAGGTATAATCCTCCACCGACAATTTACCAATCCGACTTTCATCGATCATGTAATTTTTGAGGTAGCCGTTCAATTTTTGATAGCCATTTCCCGCCTTTTGGTGGCTTTGCATCACATCAGAGGCCAAATACCTGTCTTGCGGTTGCGTAAAGGCCAGGATACTTGAATAGTTGGGCATGGCCTGCATGCCGTATTCGCTTACAAAACGGCCGGTTTTATTTTCAAACACTTCAAAATCTTCGCCACCCCACCAAGTGCCCCAATAATGGCTGTCGCCTTCGGTAATGCTGGTTTTAACACCCCAGCCATATTTTGGCGAGGTACTGACATAAGGCCTTGCATCGCCCGCTTCCTTAATCCATTTCGGAATGCTGTCTCTGAATAACTGGGTATAATCCTGCCAAAGCTTAACCGAATCTTTTGGCCGTAGCCTGAACTGGCTTTGCCAACCCCAACGGTTAAAAGCTTCGTCAATTTCGTTGTTGCCACACCATACCACAATACTTTTATGATGCCTCAGCCGCTTTACCTGATATTTCACCTCTTCCCGCACATTATCGATAAAATGCTTGTCGCCCGGCACCATGGTACCCGCAAACATAAAATCCTGCCAAACATAAATGCCCAGCGAATCGCAGAGGTTATAAAAATCGTCTGATTCGTAAATGCCACCTCCCCAAACGCGCAACATGTTCATATGGGCATCTTTGGCCATCATGAGCATTTTTCGGTAATCAGCTTTTTTCATCCGCGTTACAAAGGCATCCGAGGGAATGTAATTGGCCCCCTTCATGTAGGTTGGCTTGCCGTTGATGCTGAAATAGAACGAACTGCCTTTATCGTCCGGTTTTTGAACCAATTCTACCTGAACCGGGGCCACAAAAGGCTTTTCGGCAGGTTTTTGGTTATAGGCCTCCAGGCGAACTTCTTTCCAAATGCCACAACCGGTCAGCTTCGGACCCCAGTCCCAGCCAAAATGAAATTGGGCCTTGCGCACATAGGCCCGCGGATCGTCTGGAATAACAAAAGGCAAATCGGCTTTGGCCATCGAATCGACTTTGTTCTGGGCCGAATAAAACCTAATGCGCAGTTGATTATCTTTAGCCTTGAGCCATTTTTTAACGTCTATACGCCATTGGCGGAACATGTTATCGGCCTGCAAAATAAGTTTTCCGTTTAAATATACATCAGCATAGGTATCTAAGCCATCAAAAACCAACTCGATCTGCTTTTGACCGAAAACCCGCGCCTCAACCCCAAAACTGCTTTTGTAATCCCAATTTTCTCGCTCTACCCATTGTACCTTTTTTTCATTGTCACGATAAAAGGGATCGTGAATGAGCTGGTTGCGCAACAAATCGGTATGCACTTCGCCCGGAACCTTTGCCGGGTACCATTTGGCCTCATCCTGCTCCTGAAACTGCCAGTTGGCATTGAGTTTTTGGACAATTACCTGTGCATCTGCCCTGCAAACAAAAAACGCAAGGAGCAACATCAAAGCAAATTGGGTGTACTTGTTTTTCATAGCCTTAAAGATGGCAAAATTCTGGAGATTTATGACAAAGGTTAAACTACTAGATGGCTTAAGGTTTGATGGCCGGACGGGAACCCAAATACATGTATTGCAAACCACCTCAAAAACATCCATTTTTTTATGGCTTAGCAACGAATTAATTCCTATTTTTGCGCCCAATGGCTGGCTACAGAAAACTCATCGCAATTTTTTTAGTCGTTGGTATAAGCACCAACTGCTTCAACTATTGGCTGTTGGCCACTTCTTATGCCTTTAACAAGGCCTACATTTCCTCCGTTTTATGTACCAACAAAGACAAGCCCGAACTGCACTGTGAGGGTAAGTGTTTTATGGACATTAAATTGAAAGAACTGGAGCAAAAGAACAAGCAGGATCAGGAAACCCTAAAAAGGATGATCGAAAGCCTGGCTCCAGAAACTGTTGCTTTTTTAGCGCCGGTTGTAGAAGTTCGTTTGGCCACGGCCGTACCTAACTATTTGCAGAAAAAGCCTATTCAAACGGCTGTATCCATCTTCCATCCGCCCCAGTTGGGCTAATCCCATCATTTTCTGGCTAATTGCAGTCGCCCGTTTTGGCGAGATGGCTTTGCTATGCAACTAGCCCATGCTACCTATTGATTTTACAACTCAATTGATGGGCATTTCATGCCTTAACCTTATTAACTTTTAAAAAATGAATATCAAAAATATATCCATCGCATTTGTTGCGCTTTTTACCCTTGTATTAACTTCTTGCAAAAAAAACGAAACCGTTACGCCAGCTGACGAAAAAGGCGCTTTTACCCTCGAGTTCGACAACGTCGTAAACGGCAATCCGCTTGTATTGGAAACCCAAAACTACACCAATGCCAATGGCGACAGCTTTAATGTGTCGGTATTCAAATATTACGTCAGCAACATCAAACTGACCAAAGCCGACGGCTCGGTTTACAGTGCACCCGAAAGCTATATGCTGGTTGATGCTTCTAAACCCGCAAGCCTGCTCAACAGCCTTAACAACGTCCCTGCCGGCGATTATACCAAAATTTCCTTCCTCATCGGCGTAGACAAGGAAAGAAACCTGGCTGGTGCGCAAACCGGCGCCCTAGATCCGGCACTAGGCATGTTCTGGACCTGGAACAGCGGCTATATCTTCGTTAAGTTTGAGGGCACTTCGCCACAATCGACCGCAACCAATAAAAGCCTTACTTTCCACATCGGAGGCATTGTGGACCCGAATAACACCATCAGAACGTTCAGCACCTCGTTTAGCGCAGCCAATCCACTGAGGATCAGGGCAGACAAAAAACCACAGCTCCATTTTAAAGTTAATGTGGCCAGTTTATTTACCGGCAAACAAAACATCAAATTCGGCAACCTTAACTTTACCATGGGTGGTGCCAACTCGGTTATTGTAGCCGATAATTATGCAGATGGCCTATTTCAGTTAGACCATATCCATAACTAGGCTATGAAGCATATTAAAATATATCTTGGCCTGCTAGCGGGTTTGGTGCTGCTTTATGCCTGCAGCAAACGGGAAGCCAGCAAACCGGCAGAAGAACCAATCGTTTTTGTAAAGCCGGCCAATTTCCCTTCGCCAACCTACAACTTTGAGGGCAATCCTTTGAGCAACAAGGCATTTGCATTAGGCAAAAAGCTGTTTTACGACGTCAGGCTCTCGGCCGATAAAAGCGTATCGTGTGGCAGCTGCCATCAGCAGTTTGCTGCTTTTGCCCAGCTTGACCATAATGTAAGCCATGGCGTAAACAATTGTTTAGGCAAACGCAATGCACCGGTGTTGTTCAACTTGGCTTGGCAAAAAGAATTTTTCTGGGATGGTGGCGCCAAAAACCTCGAAATTGTACCTGTAAACGCCATTACCGATGCCTGCGAAATGGCAACCGATCTGAATACCATTGTGAGCTTTTTGAAGGGAACCAACCCTTATCCACAGCTTTTTACCGATGCTTTTGGGCAAAATTCTATCACTTCGCAAAACCTGTTAAGAGCCCTTGCTCAATTTACGGCAACAATGGTATCGGCCAACAGCAAGTACGACAAAATCATGCGCAATCCACAACAATATGCCTTTACAGCCGACGAGCAACAGGGTTACGAACTATTTAAGGCTAAATGTGCCAGTTGCCATCAAGAGCCTTTGTTTACCGACCTCAGCTACCGAAGCAATGGCCTGGATATAAACAGTGCCGACGAAGGGCGTAAAATTATTACCGGATTGGAGAGCGACAAAGGCAAATTCAGGGTTCCAACCTTGAGAAACATCGAGTTATCAGCGCCTTACATGCACGATGGCCGTTTCAACACCCTAGAAAAGGTTTTGGAACACTATAACAGCGGCATACAACGGGTGCCAAACTTAGATCCTTTGCTCAAAACGGGTATGGCCCTGTCGACTACGCAAAAACAACAAATCATTTCTTTTCTAAAAACACTAAGCGACGATGAATTCATCAAAAATAAAATCTTTAGTGAGGAGTAAATTCCTGCTTCTCGCCTTATGTCTGAGCAGCACCAGTGCTTTTGCCTGCGATATCTGCGGCTGCTTTATGGGGCTAACGCCTTACGATAACCAGAGCAGTTTTGGCTTGCTGTACCGCTACCGTTCATTTAACGGTTATCGGGGCCAAAGCCATCAGTTTTTTCCACGGGGAAGCAGTTTCTTTATGCCGAAAGACGACAGAAGTCAACCGTTAACCGGTCACAACAACAATCCGGAAGATTATGAAGCATACCGCACCATGGAACTGCGAGGCCGTTATTTTTTGCACAAACGTATCGAATTAAATGCCATCATTCCCTACAATTCGAACAGCGAGCGCTATAATGGCTATACTTCTTCCATTTCGGGCATGGGCGACATCAACCTGTATGCGGGTTATCACCTGATCAGAAAACTGGATCAGCCTGTGCTTAACCAGCGCTTAATTGTAGGTGCAGGCCTCAAGTTGCCTACCGGGAAAAACAACATCAAGACCTTAGACGGTATCCGTTATTCGGCCCTGATGCAACCCGGGACTGGCAGTACCGATGGCTTTATTTACGCCAATTACCTGTTGGGCTTCAAAAAATTCGGCATGAGCCTGAATACTTCGTACAAAATAAATGGAGAAAACAGCGAACGCGAAGGAATTGCCAATAGCAGTACTACTTTTCTCAACTTCTTTTATACCCAAAAGTTGAGCAAAAACTGGCAGGTTATGCCATCGGTACAGTTCTTCTACGAAAATTCGGCCGGCGAAACCTATAAGGGCATCAAAACCGGAGAGCACGAAATGAACAACCTGATGGGCGGCATCGGCGCCGACCTGTACTACAAAAATATTGCGTTGAACCTGGGCATGCAAACCAATATGTGGCAGGCCAAAACCGACCATCCACAAAGCGCAGCCAAGATTTACTTGGGCATTACCTATAACATCAACCAATTGTATTATTTATTAAAATCTTAAACAAATCGTCAGGCATACGCTAAACATCTTACACGTTTAGCGTATGTTTGTAAACTAAATTTTAATCATCATGATCAAATTTAAAAACATCGCCATTGCAGGTTTTTCTATAGCACTTGCCTTTGGCTTAGCCGCCTGCAACAACAATAAGAAATTGCCTTTTTATGGTCAGCGGGAAGCAAAGGTGATCAAGGACAAAGATGGCCACGAAAGCATAGATACCGTATACCAAACCATTCCTGATTTCAAATTGCTTAACCAGGACAGTGTAGTCATTACGCAAGACCAGTTTAAGGATAAAATTTATGTGGCCGATTTCTTCTTTACCTCGTGCACTACCATTTGCCCAACCATGCACCGTAACCTTAAAACAGTTTACGAGGCCTACAAAGACAATCCCGAAGTGGCTTTCTTGTCGCATACCATTGATTTTAAATACGATAAACCTTCGGTATTGAAAAAATATGCCGAAAAACTGGGTGTAAATACCCAAAAATGGACTTTTGTTTATGGCAGCAAAGACGAAATCTATCACCTGGCCGAACATAATTACCTGGTAGCCGTACAAGAAGACAGCACGGCCAAAGACGGCTACATCCACCAAGGTTGGCTGGTATTGGTCGACAAGCACAAACGCATGCGGGGCGCTTACGACGGCACGAAAACCGAAGAGGTAGAAAAGCTGAAAAAAGACATTGCTACTTTATTGGCCGAAAAAGAATAACATGCGTAAAACCATTCTATTTACCGTTTTCTGGCTTACTGTAGCCGCTATCGTTTATTCCTGCCAAGATGCCAGCGAAATAGAAAAAGCCAAGTATATGTCCAACGGCAAGGATCTGTATAAAACCTATTGCCAAAACTGCCATGGCGAAAACGGCGAGGGTTTGGGCCAACTGGCACCACCATTAACCGATACCGTGTTTTTAAAACAAAACAAGGCTAAACTGGCCTGTATCATCAAAAACGGCACCAACGAAGCTATGACCATCAACGGCAAAGCTTACCAAGGCAAAATGCCCGATTTTTCGAACCTGCACGATATCGATTTGGCGCAGGTGATAGTTTACATTACTAACTCGTTTGGCAACAACCAAGGCATGTACGATTACCAAAAGGTTACCGCCGACCTGCAGAACTGTAAATAATCATACTTGCTAAGTTTTAAAAGCTTAGCAAGTGTTATTATTTTTCATGGTCATCTGCATGATACCAATTGGGATTGGCCTTTACCGCGGCCTTAATAATAGCATCCAATTCCGATTTTGAAGGCAGGATAGATTCGCCAAGGCTATCACCCACACTCATGACCTGAGGAACTGAGGCTTTTGATGGATCGTGTGGCCGGGCCTTAAAATCAAATTCGGCTACATTAACCAACACTTTAAAAACGGCATAAGGCATTTTTAAATCGCCATACTTCTTTTCTATAATGAAGTGGCCAGGCCTATTTTCATTCTCCCAATCCGCAAACCTATGGTTTCCGGCTAGATCCATCTTCTCTACGTCATCTGCGGGTGCTTCACTATTTCCATAAGCAGTACCCTCGTCGTTCAATCTGAGCGAAAACTCTTCATCATGTTTTTTCCTGCTGTCCAAATAATCCTTGGCATGACCAGCTACCGGCAACGCAGCCGCCACTTTTAGGGCGTTGATCAGCTCTCCACGATCATAAAGATGAGGTCTGATTACTTTCTCTGTTCCTTGATCGCTATCGCGATGGGTCCACATGTTCATCGGATGATTAGTCGAGGTTAGCTCCAATGTACGGGCCTGCAAGCCTCTTAAACCGGTTTTCAAGCTGGCACTGTCTCTTAAAACCTCCGATGAATCATCATTTAACTGGGTTTCCGCATGGAGACCGGTTGTATAGATATCCAGCTTATGGCTATGGCCATATCCCTTGGCATCTTTGTCCATCGAAGCCGTTTTCGGGAAATAATAAAATCCAGGTCCGCTATACTGCGTGGCATCGCCACCACCAGCCAACTGCTTCTGGTAATCTAAACCTTGGGCCAACGATTTCACGTTTCCAGGCGAATTAGTGCCATGCTGCCCATCAAGATCCAAGGTTCTCTTCTTGCTCATGGCCGCAAAAATGGGGTGAAGCTCTACGTATTCCTGTGCAACTTCGTGCAGATCGTGTTCGCCCCCACCACCTAAACGTATCACATATTTATCGCCTTTAACGTCAACAATCTGTCCGTACCAAGGTACTTTACCATTATTTACCTGCACATGCTTTCCCTTTTCGAGGCCCTTAACCCTCTGTATAACCGCATGGCCAGAACTTGGCCTGTTATCAACCAGATAGGCTCCATTGGTGCTGTGCTGTGGCGAGACGGTATTGGATTGCGAAGCCAATTTGGCTTTTTCAGTGGCTAAACCTTCCATTTGGGATGAGCGTTATGATATTATCATTAAATATAATGGTTATCTTTGCATAAATGCAAACCATTCTATCGCCGTTCTAGTTAAATAGAAAGGAGGAAAGTCCGGGCAACATAGAGCATCTCGCTTCCTAACGGGAAGGAACTTGGGATTGAAGACCTGAGTGACGGAAAGTGCCACAGAAAATATACCGTCCCGATCTGATCGGGATAAGGGTGAAAACGTGAGGTAAGAGCTCACGAGCTCGCTAAGTGATTAGCGTTTTGGTAAACCCCGGGAGTTGAAAGACCAAATAGGCTAACGCATGTAGGGCTGCTCGCCTGATGTTAGTGGGTAGGTCGTTAGAGATAAATGGCAACATTTATACTAGATTAATGATAGAAACCCGATTTATCGGGGACAGAACCCGGCTTACCGGTTTGCATTTTTTATTTGACGATTAAATAAAAACAATATATTAGCGAAAAGTTAAAAAGAAGAACACACCTATGGCAAAATTGCTGATAATTGATGATGAGCGGGCGATAAGGAGTACCTTGCGCGAAATTTTGGAATACGAAAGCTACGACGTTGACGATATAGACAACGGCATAGACGGACTGGATCTCATCAAAAAGAACAACTACGACCTTGTCCTTTGCGACATCAAAATGAACAAAATGGACGGTATGGAAGTGCTTGAAAATGCGCTTGCCTTAAAGCCAGACCTGCCGTTTATCATGATATCTGGCCATGGAACCGTAGAAACAGCCATAGAAGCCAGCAAAAAAGGCGCGTTCGACTTTGTGTCCAAACCACCTGATCTTAACAGGCTTTTAATTACGGTTCGCAATGCCTTAGACCGCGGTACTTTGGTTACCGAAACCAAGGTTTTAAAGCGAAAAGTAAGCAAAACCCGTCATATTCTTGGCGATTCTGAAAGCATCAGCCGCATCAAGGAAACCATCGACCGTGTAGCCCCTACCGAAGCCCGCGTATTGATTACCGGTGCCAACGGAAGTGGAAAAGAGCTGGTGGCGAGATGGATCCATGAAAAATCGAACCGTGCAGAAAGCCCTTTAATTGAGGTGAACTGTGCGGCTATACCTTCAGAGCTCATCGAAAGCGAATTGTTTGGCCACGAGAAAGGCTCGTTTACTTCTGCCGTTAAACAACGTATCGGCAAATTCGAGCTGGCCAATGGTGGCACCTTGTTTTTAGATGAAATCGGCGACATGAGCCTTTCGGCACAAGCCAAGGTATTGCGAGCCCTGCAGGAGCATAAAATAACCCGTGTGGGAGGCGAAAAAGAATTGGATGTAAACGTACGCGTAATTGCCGCCACCAACAAAGACCTCTTAAAAGAAATTGAAGACGGCAATTTTAGGATGGACCTTTACCACCGCCTCAACGTAATCAATATCCACGTACCGCACCTAACAGAACGTACCGACGATATTCCGGTTATTGCACAACACTTCTTAGAAGAAATCTGCAACGACTACGGTATGCCGGTAAAGAAAATAAACGATGCCGCCATGAACGCGCTTAAAGGCCTGCCATGGACCGGTAACGTACGCGAACTACACAACATGATTGAGCGTTTGATCATCTTAAGCGATAAAGTCATCACCGAGAATGATGTTGTGGCCTTTGCCAACCCCACTGGAGGCACCAATATAGGCGCCGCAAACGGCAATGGACACGTCACCGCTACGCATGGAGGCTCGGCAATAGATTACGACAAGTTTTCGAACTTTCAGGATTATAAAGACCACGCCGAGAAAGAATTTATCAAGTTCAAGCTGGAAAAAAACAACTGGAACGTTTCTAAAACAGCCGACGACATCGAAATCCAACGAAGTCACCTCTATAGCAAAATTGAAAAATTCGGCTTAAAAAGAAGCGAATAAACAAGCATTAGTCCGAAGTCAAAAGCCAGTAGTTTTAAATTTAAAATTACTGGCTTTTTTATTTTGGCCGCTTTAGCTTAGCTCCTGTTAACTTAAATAATCGGCCTGACGGCTCAACATGGCCCTGTATTTATTGAATATGGCCGTTTTAGAAACAAAGCCAATATATTGTTCCTGGCGGTCAACTACTGGCAAAATCCACAGGTTTTCATTTTCCATCAGCTGAAGCACCTGCTTCATATCGGCATCAATGGGCAATAATTGTGGTGCGGGCCGTACCAGTTCGTCAATAGTTAAGGTTTCGTCTATAGATTGTCCAATAGCTACCTTCAGGATATCTTCCACATACAGCAAGCCAAAGAGTTTTCCATGCGCATCAACTACCGGAAACAGGTTGCGCTTCGATTGCAGCACTTCCCCCAACCTTTCTTTGATCAAATCGCCCTGCTTTAACACCAGGTAATCCTTTTCGATCAGGTAACGCAATTTCATCATGTTCAATACCGTAGTGTCTTTGTCTTCGTGGTGCGAAAGCTGGCCTTTATCAGCCAAAGGCTTGGTATAAATAGAATACTTATTGGCACTGCGGTTAATGAGATAGGCAATAGCCGTAGTAATCATTAAAGGCACCATCAGCACATAGCCTCCGGTAATTTCGGCAATCAAAAAAATACCTGTTAAAGGCGCATGCATAATCGACCCCAACGATGCCGCCATGCCAGCTACAATAAAATTGGCAGTGTTTACCTGGGCTATCCCCAAGGTATTGATGCTAAAGGCCACACTAAAGCCGATCAATCCGCCGATAATCAAACTAGGTGCAAAAATACCTCCATTGCCGCCAGCCCCCAAAGTAACCAGCGTAGCCACCGACTTGGCAAATACGGTAACGACTGTAAAAAGAAGAATAACGGCCGGAAAAACACTATAATCGGCAAATATACTGTTGTTGATCACCGCTGTAGTATCGCCTTTTAAAAGGCTTTTGATGGTAATATAGCCTTCGCCGTATAAGGTTGGGAACAGAAAGACCAAGGCACCCAGCATCAATCCGCCAATAACCACCTTTTTGTAGGGATGCTTGATTTTATAGAAAAAGCCCTTGATGGCATAATTGGCCTTGCCAAAATAAATTGAGAACAAGCCGATCAGGCCTGCCAAAACCACATAAAACCCCAATGCGTTTACCTCCCAGCCTTCGGTTACCAGGTAGAACAATTGTTCGTTGTAAAAGAACCTGGCCACAACCGCTGCCGTAGCCGCCGATAAAAGCAAAGGTATAAACGCCGGAATGGTGAATTCGGGCAATAGGATTTCTATGGCAAATACAATTCCCGCAATGGGGCTGTTAAAAGCCCCTGCTATGGCCCCTGCTGCGCCACAAGCCAGCAAAAGCGTAATCTCGCGGTAAGAAAGGCCTAAAAAACGGCCCACTGCCGAGCCTATGGTAGAACCACTGGTTACGATAGGCGCCTCCAGTCCGGTAGAACCACCAAAACCTACGGTTAACGCCGCGGTAATAATCTGCGAATAGGAATTATGGAGCTCCAACTTGCTCGAATTTCTGGAAATGGTATACAGCAATGGCGTTAAACCGGTTTCGAACTTGCCTTTTCTGATAAAGCGGCGTACATAAGCCACCGAAAGAAAAATACCGATTAGGGGAAACAGCAAGTATAAATAGTACTTGTATTGCCAATGCAGGTCTGTTTGCAAAAATTTTTCGATATGGTGGGTAATCGTTTTGAGCAGCGCCGCTGCCAAGCCGGCCAAAACGCCAACGATCAGGGCCGCAACAACCAGGAAATTCCTGTTGGAGATTTTGCTTTTTCTATACTCATTAAGCCGATTAATATTGGTTATAAATCCTGCATACATCAGATAAGGTTGATTTGGGTTATCAAATAAATATAGAGCGTATGATAGAGCCATCTACTGACAGCCTATTTTTACCATATTTTTTTTTACGCGTCGAATTTATCGAGCAGCTTCAACAGCGTGGCAAAATCTTTTGGATAGGACGCCTCTACCGTAATGTCCTGACCGTCTAAGCCCTTAAAGGTAATCTGCTTTGCATGCAACGCAAAACGCTTCATAATGGGCTGTTCTTCTTCGTCTTTGGCCAAGCGGTAGCCTTTTTTAATATTCGATAGAAATACCGGTTTGCCACGGTACATGGAATCGCCACAAATGGCCGCACGCTGCGTAGCCAGGTGGATGCGTATCTGGTGCATCCTGCCGGTAACCGGCTTACATTCTACCAAAGTGTAATGCTTATAGTATTTTAAAGAGTTGAAATAGGTTTCGGCACGCTTGCCTTCTTGCCTATCGATGGTTACGTTTTTATTGCCGTCGTTCAAAATAGGCAAATCGACAAAAAGGTTATCGAACTGAAACTGCCCATCGACTACGGCATGGTAAATCTTGTTTACCTTTCTGCGTTCAAACTGCATAGAAAGCGACCGGTAGGCCTCGGGGTGCTTGGCGATAACAATGGCACCTGAAGTTTCCTTATCCAGTCGATGGCAAACCTGCGCATCGTCTACGTATTGCTTAGCCATGCGCAAAATGTTGATTTCGCCGGCCGCGCTGCGCTCGTCAAGCGAAGCTATAAACGGAGGTTTATTTACCACGATGTAATCATCGTTTTCAAAAAGGATCAGGTCTTTAAATGCAGGATATTTCACTCAGTAATTGAATATTTCTGCAAAAGTACGAATTTTATCTGTTCATTGGCTCATTGGGCTTTGGTTCATTCGTTGGCATGCCCTCTTTCAAATAGGCTTTGTTATTCCTGTTCACCATAATGGAAAACAAAAAAGCCTTGGCTTTAAGGCCAAGGCTTTTCATTACAAAATATGTTATGCCTTAAGAAAGTTCGAACTTATAGCCCACCCCTTTTACGGTTGCTACATAGTTCTCGCCTAATTTTTCTCTCAATTTACGGATATGCACGTCGATGGTGCGGTTGGTTACCACCACCGAATCTTCCCAAATGTTTTTCAGAATAGCCTCGCGGGTGTAAACCTTGCCTGGCTTAGAGGCCAACAGGTACAACAATTCGAATTCCTTTTTGGCCAAGATTACCTTTTCGCCATCTTTAAATACCAAATAGGCTTCTCTATCGATCACCAAATCGCCAATTTCTACTTTGTTATCAGAAACCTCGTCGCCACTGGCATTTCTGCGCAATATGGCATTGATACGGCTCACCAAAGCCCTTGGTTTAATCGGCTTGGCAATATAATCGTCGGCACCTACGTTAAAACCAGCAATCTCTGAGTATTCTTCGCTTCTCGCAGTTAAAAACACCATAAAAGTATTTTTGAATTCCGGAATGGCCCGCATTAAACGGCAAGCCTCAATCCCGTCCATTTTAGGCATCATGATATCGAGGATAATCAAATCGGGGTGTACCTTTTTAGCTACTGAAATGCCATCTTGGCCGTTGCTTGCTAAAAATACCTGGTACCCTTCCTTCTTTAAATTATATTCGATCAGCTCTAAAATATCCGGCTCATCATCAACAATTAATATCTTTTGTTTGGCTGTACTCATCGTTTATTTTTTATTACGAAAGTAAGAATACAATTGTACTACAACGTTAAAGCGAAGTTAACAAATTGTTAATACATGTAATATTTTTAACATTGATTTAGGCTTAAGGTAAGGTTTTGTTTAAGAAAGCATCCAATTCCTCGCCTCTGAGATTCTTGGCCACGATTTTGCCATTGGGATCTAAAAGGAACGAACTTGGAATGGCTTCTACTTGGTACAATCTTACCGTTGGACCTTCAAAATCCTTCAATTCGCCGGCATGGTTCCAAGTCAACCCGTCTTGTTTAATGGCCTGTTCCCAAGCGCTCTTGTCCTTATCGAGGGAAATGCCCAAGATGGTAAAGTTCCTGTTTTTGTATTTGTTGTAGGCTTTAACCACATTTGGATTTTCGTTCCTGCATGGTCCGCACCACGATGCCCAGAAATCGAGCAATACATATTTTCCTTTAAAATCGGCCAAATGCACAGGCTTGCCGTCTAACCCGTTAATAGTAAAATCAGGGGCTTGCTGCCCTATCTGTACGGCTTTGAGCTTGCTTACCTTCTCAACAAAGTTTTTAACTGCACTGTTGTTCTTTTTCAGGTTTTCGTCAACCTTTTCAGCATAGGCAACCATCGAATCTTCGTTTCCGGTTGGATTGATCAGGCTGATGGCATAAAAACTTACCAGCGATTTGGTATTGTCTAAAGCAAACTTTACGATCGCCTTGTTCAAATCATCAACCGCTTTCATATATACTGGCGAAAGTTGCGCTACCAAAGCCTCGCGCTCGGCCGGATTGGCGGCCACTTTTTTCTCAAAATCGGCTTTAATGACTTCTATTTTGTCGCTATAGCTTGTTTTTAGCTTGTTAAATTCCATCAGCTTATCGGCATCTTCTGCGCCACTCATGGTATAATCGTGCTTTTGATTGTTCAAATCGGCCTTAAAATCAACTTTATCGCCATTCTTGGCTACCAAAATATATTCGCTGGTACCGATGTTTACCCTAAAAAAGTTGGCTTCGGGCGATACGCTGCTGAATTTGAATTCTCCTTTTTCGGAAAGCGTGGTCGAATCCAGCACTTTCATGTTATTGTCGCCCATGCCATAGAGAAATACTTTTTTCTCGGCTCCCGGGTTTTCTATCTTCCCATCAATTACAAACTTGGTATTGTCTTTACAGGCGGTTAAGGCCAGGGCTAAACCCAAGACGTAGCTTAATTTCTTCATGTTATTTTAATTTTTCTATAATAAGGTCATTGATTTTCTTGGCATCTGCCTTTCCTTTGGCCAATTTCATGACCTCGCCAACAAACAATCCTAAAACGCCTTTTTTACCGGTTTTGTATGCCTGTACCTGTGGTGCATATTTGGCCAATACTTCTTCGATAAACCGGTTCAGCTCGTCGGTATTTTCAACGATCAGCAAATTGAGCTGTTCGGCAAGGTTGGTTGCATCCTGACCCGGCTGCTTGGCCAAGGCCGGCAATAACTGCTGTAAGGCATTTTGCTGACTGATTTTTTTGGCATCAACCAAGTTAATTACCTGCGCCAGTTGCTGGGGCATTACCGGATAATCGGCTATACCAATCTCCTGTTCGCTTAGCAAAGACCTGATGGCGCCAAGCAACCAATTGATTAAACTTTTGGGCTGATTGACCGTGGCCCTGCCCTGTTCAAAATACTGCAACAGCTCGCTGTCTTCGGCCAGCATGTTGGCTTCGGCTTTATTCAGGTTAAGTTCGGCCATCAACCGTTTGGCTATTTCGTTGGGCAAAGCAGGCATATTGGCCTTGATTTCGCTAAGCCACTCGTCGGAAATGACTACAGGAGGCAGGTCTGGATCGGGAAAATAACGGTAGTCGTTGGCTTCTTCCTTGGTACGCATCGGCGAAGTAGTACCCGCATCTGCGTCAAAATTCAAGGTGCTTTGCTTAATGACTCCGCCGGCTTTAAGCACCTCAACCTGACGGCCAAATTCAAAATCCATGGCCCGGCGCACATTACGTATTGAATTTAAGTTTTTTACTTCGCACCGTGTTCCAAAACTGTTTTCTCCTTTTTTGCGGATAGAGATATTGGCATCGCAGCGCAGGGAACCTTCTTCCATATTGCCATCGCTCACATCCAGGTGGCGCACCAGTTTCCTGATTTCGGTTAGCAAGGTCGCCGCCTCTTCTGCCGAACGCACATCAGGTTCGGTTACAATTTCGATCAGCGGTACGCCTGCCCTATTCAGATCAACATAAGAATACTGCGGATCCTGATCGTGCAGGCTTTTTCCTGCATCTTCTTCCAAGTGGATTCGATTGATGCCAATACGTTTTTCTTCGCCATTGGCCAATACCACATCCAGATGGCCATTTTTACAAATCGGACTGTTATCCTGAGTAATCTGGTAGCCCTTGGGCAAATCGGCATAGAAATAATTCTTGCGATCGAAGAAATTGTATTGATTGATCTGGCAATTGAGCGCCAGGCCTATCCTGATGGCTTTGGCCACTACCTCTTTGTTGAGCTTGGGCAAAGCGCCCGGCAAAGCCAAGGAAACTGCCGAAATATGCTGGTTCGGACCAGCCCCAAAAACAGCACTATCTGATGAAAAGATCTTAGATTGTGTATTTAACTGTACATGGATTTCCAGTCCAGAAACCAATTCATAGCTTACACTTTTCGTGGCAGTTTTTGTACTCATTAATAGGCAATTTTCTGTTTAAATGGGCATTGAATGCTTGCCAAATATAAATGAAAAATGTATCAATTTTATTGAAATAAGGTAATATTCTGGTTGTGGCACAGAATTGGATTTACGTTGGTACACGCAAAATCGAAAATTATGAAAAAGTTCATCCTAATCGCAGCAGTTGGCTTGGCCAGTGCCCTGTACCAACCTGCAAAAGCACAAGTTAGCGTAAGCATCAACATTGGCGCACAGCCACAATGGGGTCCTCGAGGCTACGATTATGTAGATTACTATTACCTGCCAGAAATCAACAGCTACTATTATGTACCAACCCGCCAGTTTGTTTACCTGGAACGAAACAGATGGGTGCATAGAGCTTATTTGCCTAGCAGGTACAGCAGCTATAACCTTTACAATGCCAGAAAAATAGTCATCAATAGGCCACGTCCTTATTTAGAACGCCGTGTTTATACAAATTATTCGAGGCCAGTAGCCAGGCATTCGGCATTCGGCCGACCACAATACCGTAGCGTTAGCTACGAAAGACACGAGCAAAGGTTCGACAAACACGGCCGTGGCAACCATGGAGGCGGCAAAGGCCATAGACACTAATCTTTAAATAGAACAATCATGAAAAAGCTAATATTCTTGCTCATGCTCGGAATTGCATCAGTAAGCGCCAAGGCACAGATAAACGTAAACATCAATATCGGCTCGCAACCTTTATGGGGCCCAACGGGCTATGATTATGCCGAATATTACTATTTGCCCGATATAGAGAGTTACTATTACGTACCTAAGCGCCAATTCGTTTATTTGGATGGTGGTCGCTGGATCTTCAGTACTGCCTTACCTGCCCGATATAACAATTACGATCTTTATAATGGCTATAAGGTAGTCATTAACAGAGACAGGCCTTACTTAAACTTTAACGATGACCGGGTTAAATATGTGAAGTACAAAAACTGGGGTGGCAGACAAATGGTCATCAGAAACAGCAACGACAAAAAGTACTACGTAGTAAAGGGACATCCGCATGGTATGCCTCCCGGACAAGCCAAAAAGCTTTATGGCAACGGAAACAATGGACATGGAAAAAGCCATGGCAAAGGCAAACATTAACCCTAAATCAAATCAAAAGGGCTTCAAATTATTGAAGCCCTTTTGATTTATATGCTGGTTAACACAATTGCGAAGGCCATATACCCAAAAAAATATATAAACATCTGTATTTCAATACTTTTATCATGATTTGTAATTTACTCAATATGTCGAGCAAATAAAAATAGTACACGAAAAAAGAGGCCTTCGACTGTTGGGTTATTTTATAAAAAGGTTTTGGCCTTAATTAATACTTGCTCTAATCCTTCGGCATTTTTACCACCTGCAGTTGCATAAAACGGTTGCCCGCCGCCGCCGCCCTGGATTTCCTTGCCTAATTCGCGTACAATTTTGGCTGCGTTTAGCTGTTCACTTACGGTATCTTCCGAAATCATGACGGTAATACCGGGCTTGGCATCAATCAGCGTAGTTAACACCAAATAAAGATGTGGCACCATGGCTTTTACTTCGAAAGCCAGGTTTTTTACGGCTTCCGCGTTGGGCAAATCTACATGCGCTGCAATGAAATTAACTCCGTTGATGTTTTCAGCTTTGGCTGCGATGTCTTGTTTCATATCGCCGGCTTTGGCCAAAATGTTTTTCTCAACCTCCTTTTTCAACCTGGCATTTTCTTCGATCAAGGCCTGCACCGCAGCGCTCATGCTCTGGTTGCCCTTTAAAAGCCCCTTTAACTGATTAATTTCCTTGCTTTGGTTAACGATAAATTCTTCAGCCTTGGCAGCCGTAATGGCCTCGATACGACGAACACCTGCCGCTACGGCGCTTTCTGACACAATTTTGAAATAACCGATCTGTCCGGTGGCCTTTACGTGCGTACCGCCGCAAAGCTCTTTTGAAAAATGGTCATCGAAGGTAATCATCCGTACAAAATCGCCGTATTTTTCGCCAAACAGCGCCGTTACGCCCGAACTAATGGCCTCATCGTAAGGTACGTTTCTTTGCTCTTTAAGCACAATGTTCTCTCTTATTTTTCCATTTACGATATGCTCTATGGCCTGCAAATCTTCGTCGCTGATTTTGGCAAAATGAGAAAAATCGAAACGCAGGTAATCAGCATTGACCAAACTTCCTTTCTGGTTTACATGTGTACCCAATACTTTTTTAAGCGCGGCGTGCAACAAGTGCGTAGCCGAGTGGTTATCTTCCGTCAGAGCGCGTTTGTCTTCGTCAATTACAGCCCAAAACCTGCCTTCTACATCGGTTGGCAAGGTATCGGCATAATGCACAACAATGCCGTTTTCTTTTTTTGTGTCGGTAATGGCTACCGAAAACAGGCGGCTGTGGTCTTCCAAACGACCGGTATCGCCTACCTGACCGCCACTTTCGGCATAAAATGGCGTTTGGCGCAACACGATCTGGTATTGCTCCTTGCCTTTGGCATTGATCTTTCTGTATTTTAAAATTTCGGTTTCGGCCTCAAAATCGTCGTAGCCTACAAATTCGGTGTCGTTGCCTTCATTAACAATGACCCAATCTTCGGTATCGATGGCGGTTGCCGCACGCGACCGGTTCTTTTGCGCTTCTAGGGCTTTGTTAAAGCCTTCCATATCTACCGACCAGCCCTTTTCTCTGGCCATGAGTTCGGTTAAATCGATCGGAAAGCCAAAAGTATCATAAAGTAAGAAAGCAAAGCTCCCAGGAATCATTCCCTCTTTTATTTTTTCATCTATTATACCTATTTCTGGCGAAAATGCATAAGTTTTGCTAGGGTCAAATTTATTAGAAACGTAATTACTAAATAGATTTAATCCTCTTTCCAAAGTTCTCAAGAAGGAAACCTCTTCTTCTAAAACCACTTTTTGTACAAAGTCTTTTTGCAGGTAAAGCTCATCAAAAACACCCTTAAACTGTTCGGCCAATACGGGTACCAATTGGTTAAGGAAAGGCTCCTTAAGGTTTAAGAATGTATAGGCATAGCGAACGGCCCTGCGCAAAATGCGACGGATCACATAGCCTGCCTTGTTGTTTGATGGCAATTGGCCATCGGCTATAACAAAAGAAATGGCACGGATATGATCGGCCATTACGCGCATGGCGATATCGGTTTGTTCGGCATTGCCATAGGCGATACCACATTTATCGGCCACAAACTGGATCAATGGCTGGAAAACATCGGTATCGTAGTTTGACGATTTGCCTTGCAGCACGCGCACCAAACGCTCAAAACCCATTCCGGTATCTACATGTTGTGCCGGAAGCGGCTTTAACGAACCATCTTTTAAGCGGTTAAACTGCATAAATACATTGTTCCAGATTTCGATAACCTGGGGATGGTCGGCATTAACAAGGTCTTTGCCCTTGCCATCCATACGTTCTTCGGCACTGCGGCAATCGACGTGGATTTCTGAGCAAGGTCCGCAAGGCCCTGTATCGCCCATTTCCCAGAAATTATCTTTCTTATTGCCTAAAATGATGCGGTCTTCGGGTACATATTGCTTCCAAAGCTCGTAAGCTTCTGTATCGCGTGGCAGGCCTTCCTTCTCATCGCCTTCAAAAATAGACACGTACAATTGGTCTTTCGGAATTTTGTAGACTTCGGTCAGCAGTTCCCAGCTCCAGGCAATGGCTTCTTTTTTGAAATAATCGCCAAAGCTCCAGTTGCCCAGCATTTCGAACATGGTATGGTGGTAGGTATCGATACCCACCTCCTCTAAATCGTTGTGCTTGCCCGAAACGCGTAAACAGCGTTGGGTATCGGCAACGCGCGGATATTTGATGGCAGCCTCGCCCAAAAACAAATCTTTAAACTGGTTCATGCCGGCGTTGGTAAACATGAGGGTTGGATCGTTTTTAACCACGATGGGCGCCGACGGAACAATATGATGTTGTTTGCTTTTGAAAAAACTCAGATAGGTTTGTCTTATTTCTTTTGCTGTCATCTCGTGTAGAAAATTTAGGAGAACAAAATTAAAATTTTATTGCGGTATTCTACTAAAATCCCTTTACATTTGAGCACTTCAAATAAAAGCCACAAATTACTCATTATCAGTTTAGAACATGCCGTACAAAGAGAGAGAAATCAATAAAATGTATTATACCATGGGCGAGGTTACCGAAATGTTTGGCGTAAATGCTTCGCAAATCAGGTTCTACGAAAAGGAATTCGACGTGCTGCAGCCCAAGAAAAACAAGAAGGGAAACCGGCTTTTTACACCTGAAGATATTGAAAACCTGAAGATCATCTTCCACCTGGTAGACGAAAAAGGCTTTACCCTAAAAGGGGCCAAAGAACACCTCAAAAACAACAGCAGCGACGTGAAGGAAAACCAGAAGGTCATTGCCTCTTTAGAACGCCTGAAAGATTTTTTGCTTAAATTGAACGAAGAAATCTAATAACCGCCATGCTCAGGTACCTTTTGTTTTTGATAGCAGTCTTATGCGTTTCGTGCCATTCTGGTGCCCAAAACGACCCGAGGGCCAAGGTTTTATTTGCCGATACCTCATCAACCTTTGCCAAACAGCAAAACATTGTGGTTACGCAAGGCGATTTAGCCGATTATTTAGCTTATAAAAAAATAACCGGCGACACGACGGGCCAAACCAAGAAGTACCTCAAGATACTCTTCTCTGTGAAGTCGATATTAAAATGGGGAATGAAAAAAAGCTACGAAGAAGCCATCGCCCTAGCAGAAGAAAACTTTAGGCGCCGCGATCAGGTGAATAAGGTACTGGTGGTTAAAAGCGAGCGAAAGATGTATTTGCTAAAAGACGGCAAAACCATAAAAACCTTTCCTGTTGCGCTCGGCCCTAATCCGGTAGGCCAAAAAGAATATGAAGGCGATGGCCGTACGCCTGAAGGAACATATACGCTGGACTGGCAAAAATGGAACAGTTCTACCTTTCATTCTTTCCACATTTCCTACCCTAACAAAATCGATTCGGCAAGGGCCAAAGCCAAGGGACTAACACCGGGCAGCAACATCATGGTGCACGGCACTTCTAAAGGCGAAAAAAAGAAAAAAGACTGGACCAATGGCTGCGTAGCCTTGAGCAATGCCGACATGGCCCAATTTAGGGAATTGGTTTACCAAGATACGCCCATTGAAATCAAGAAATAACTATTTTACAGCTTCATTAATCAATTGCCTCAGGGTTTCGTACTGCGCTTGCCTGCCTTTATTTTTCAGGTTGTAAGTCATTAAAACGGCGATGTAGCCATGGTCCTTCTCCAATAACGGAAAACTGCCAAACAAACCCGGACTGCTGACATAAGGGCTCAAATTGGCCAAGGTTGAGCTTTTGGTTACCCACTCGCCGTAGCCATAACCCAAACCGGTGCCAGCTTCTGCAGGGGTATAAGCTACTTTTACATCGGGCGTTATACGGTTTACCTGCATCTGGGCAATGCTGGCTTCGCTTAAAATCCTTTTGCCCTTGTACAGTCCTTTATTTTGGATCATGGTCAAAAAGCTGCTGTAATCTTCGGCGGTACTGCTGGCGCCACCTGCGGGCAAAACCACCTTTTTCTGGCCATAACTTGTATGTTGCATGCCTAAAGGCCGCGCAATTCGTTCTTGAAACAGGGATTCGAAGCTCTTGCCACTTATTTTTTCCAGCACAGCCCCTGCTATTTGCAAACCAACATTGCTGTAATGAAATACTTTGCCGGGTTGACCCTCCATGGGTAAAGCCGCAATAAAGGCGATAGTTTCATCCATACTGTTGGCTTTTCTCATCTCCGCAAGGTCATCCCGTAAAGCAGTAGCTTTGATGCCCGTGAGGTGTGAAAGGCATTGGCTAATGGTAATGTTCCCCTTTCCGTTCTGACTCAATACCGGCAAAAACCGGCCTACCGTATCGCTTAGCTTAAGTTTGCCTTCGTCAACAAAGGTCATGACCAAGGCGGCGCTGAGCCACTTGCTACAACTGGCAATGGGCAATTGGGTTTGGGCATTGTAATCGCCATTACCAACGGTGAGGTTTTGTTTGCGCGCCATCATGCGTGTGGCTATTTTCTGCCTTAGGTTTTGCTGGTTGGCCGAATTGGAATAGATCACCTTGCCGTCCTTATAAACCATGATGAAGGCACGGCCACCAAGATCGTCTACATTGGCATCAAGCCAACTGTCTACCTTACTAAAGTTGTATTGGGCTTTGCCTTGCAGCGCACCAAGGCAAAGCAAGCAGAGCAGGGAGATTTTAAATGCTTTCATTACTATAAAGATGCCAAAATCCAGAAAAGGTTTAATCTGGCGGCCATAAACTATAAATGCACCAGTCGCTATCGACTGGTGCATTTATTTTAATAGGCAAAATATTTATGGATTACCTTGCTTTTTAGTGGTATCGGGAGGTGTTTTAGTGGTATCTTTCAGCATCGAGTCCCTTCTTGAACTGTCTACTGCCGACGAATCCATGGTTCCGTTGCCGCTTTTGCTCGAGCTACATCCCACCATAGCCATACCGGCTATGGCAAGCACTATTAAAAATTTGAATTTCATTGTTATTTCTTTAAGGTTAATAATTATTCTCTTATTAAATAGCAGCTTATCTATTAAATAAACTTTGGCTCGAAAAAGTTTTAATTATTTTACAACCTACTTTCAAAAGAAAGGATTAGGTTTTCTTAAAAAAATGCCATTAAACAAAGAATTTTAATTATTTGTTTAATCCAGCTTTTTGATAATAGCAATGAGGTCTTCTTCTGCCAATTGGTTATTGGCAGCTTCAAACGTAGCGAAAGCCGTTTGCGCCAACGGCGACTGCAGGCCTTCGTTTTTGGCCAATCCGAGGTCTTTTACAATGTGCTTAAGGGCAAAGGCCGCTTCGTAATTATCCTGTAGAATGGCATCGCCTTTTATTTTGGTAAATACATTGCTTAACGCACCATTATTGAGCAATTGCAGCAAATCGGCAACTTGAATGCCTTGATTACGGGCAAATACAACGGTTTCGGCCAAACCCAAAGCGTAGAGTGCCAGCAAACTATTGATGGCCAATTTGGCCGCGTTTCCTGCCCCTGCAGGGCCTAGCCATAAAGCCATTTTGCCCAGCACATCAAACAATGGTCTTACTTGTGCTGTTGTTTCCTCCCTGCCGCCCACCATAATCACCAGCGAGCCTTCCTGGGCCTGCTTTACGCTGCCAGATACCGGTGCATCAAGATAGGAAGCCCCATTTTGCTGGCATAATTCGGCCATTTCCCTGCTGATTTGCGGAGAAACCGTGCTCATGTTGACCACAACCTTACCGGTTAGATCATTGGAAAGCAATCCGTTTTGGGCGCTGAAAACCTCCTTAACCGCCGCATCATCGCTTACCATTAAAAACACAACTGTTGCTTTTTGAATGAGCTCGGCGGGCGAATTAGCCCACATAGCCCCTTCTTGCAATAAGGTATCGGCTTTAGCCTGATTTCTATTGTATACCGAAACGGGATACCCTGCCTTCATTAAGTTACCGGCCATAGGAATGCCCATTTTACCCAGGCCTATCCAGCCGATTTGTATTTGTTCCATTTTTGTAGTGTTGAAAGGTTGGAAACCGCAAAGTTATGGATTGTCTAAGCAATAACCGCCACCAACGGCAAACCTGAACAGATAACCATAAAAAAATGCCTAAGCGGCATCCTACAGGTATATCGACATCAGACATTGGCCCAGGTTTTATCCCAAGCCAAGTCCTGCACGACGATTTTATACGAACTAAACTAATTTTTAACCCTGTTTTTCTCGCTTTCCGCACCAGATTGTTCACTTCTAGCCTTGGTAGAGAAGTTTTTTCCGAAACGATAACTCAAGCTCAAGGCCACATTTCTAGAATCGCTTCTATTGCGCCAATTGGCTTCGGTATTGGCCAGGTTGTTGATTACGCCATTGAACACACGTGTCCTGAAAATATCGTTCATGGCCAATTTCAAAGTGGTTTTTTGCGACAGCTTTTTTTGCACGGCCAATCCGGCTTCTTGCAAGGAGCCTATATCAAACTGCACGTCGCGAAAGTTGCTTTGGTACCTGTAGTTCAATTCGCCGCTCCAGGTAGGCGTAAATTTGAGCTGTACATTGGTATTTCCGGCAAACAGGTTCCCGTTGGTTTTTAAGAACCCGGTATAGAAATCGGTTTTGGATCGGAAATTTGAAAATTCGGCATAGGCATGAATGCTGAGCCATTTGGTGAGGTCAAAATTCCCATCCATCGAAAGACTCAGGATTTTCTTTTTTCCCACGTTTCCAGGCCTGCTGTAATAGGTTCCATCCACAATTTCGATGGTTTCGTTTACATCGTCTTTAATGCTGCTGAAGCTAAACGTAGTGGTTAGCATGTTTTTAAAGCTGTGCGAAATTTCAATACTCTGCGTGTAGGCAGGTTTCAGGAAAGGGTTTCCTACATAATAGGTAAACTTGTCTAAGGGCGAGAAAAAAGGATTCAGATCCTGATAATAAGGCCTGTCTATCCGTTTGCCATAATTGAATCCCAATTGGTGGTGGCCCGAAGTATCGAGTTTATAGGTCAGGTAAAAAGTAGGAAACAAACTGGTGTAGCTTCTTTTGAAACTCGAATCGGGTTTCATGGCATTGCCCAGCTGATGGCCGTCGGAAACCGTATTTTCTAAGCGCAAACCGGCCTGAACCGAAAACCGTTTGCCTTCGTTGCTCATGTTCAGGTAAGCGGCATTGATGTTTTCCTTGTACAAAAAGTGGTTGCTTTTGTTGTAGTCGGGCGTAGTTACATCATTTACCGTATTGCGGTAATCGGCGGTATTGTCGGTTTTGGTATAACTGGTTTTCAGGCCCGATGCCAATTTCCAGGTTTTGCCCAGGGGATAGCTGTAATCGGTTTTTAACGAATAGATATCGATGTTTGAAGGAAGATTGCCACTCAAAATATCATGCGATTTGAGGGTTCTATCGGCAAAATAGCTATAGTTGTAATACACCTGGTCGGTTTGGTTGCGATAGGCAATGTAATCGGCATCGAAAGTAAGCTCACTTCCTTCCTTCTTGAATTTGTGCCTCATGTTGAGGTTAACGCCTCCATTTTTGAAGTGGATATCGTCTACATTTCGGGCAACGATAATCGAATCGGGCTGCATGGCTGGATTAAAAAGGTTGCTGGTATTGTTGTTGACCTGGTTCGAAGCCCGGTTCATGCCACTGAGCACTACACCCCAAGTAGTTTGCTCCGAAGCATAAAAGTCTAAGCCTGTTTTAAGGTTAAAGGTATTGCCATGCCTTTTGAAATAACTGTTCTGGTTAAAGAACGATTTTACGCTTTGATCTGGATTTTTGTAAACGCGGTTCAGGTCAAGATCGGTAAAACTGTTGTTCAGGTTATAGCTCAGGTTGCCAAACAGGTTGATTTTGTTGTTGCGGTAATTGAAATTGAAGCTGTTGTTAGAGCGGGTTAGTTCGCCCTGGTTCAGACCTAGGTTCAAACCGCCGTTAAAGCCTACCACTTTGCTTTTTTTGGTTTTGATGTTGATTACGCCCGCATTGCCCGCTGCATCGTACTTGGCTGGCGGATTGGTCATGAGTTCGATCTGATCGATGGCTGAAGATGGCAGGGATTTGAGGTAGTTCTCCAAATCGGCACCGGATAAATAAGCCGGTTTGTCATCGATAAAAACATTTACGCCTTTTTTGCCTTTCAGGCTAATGCCTCCATCTTGATCAACCAAAACTCCTGGCGACTTGCTGAGTACATCGAGTGCCGTAGTGCCCGCATTTGAAATCAATGCATCTACATTAACCACCGTCCGGTCTATTTTACGTTCTACAAATGCCTTTTTCTGCGTAATGTTTACTTCTTTGAGGGTATTGGCCGTTGCGCTTAGCCTGATATCGCCAAGGTCGATGTTTTGCTGGGAGGCATCCATTTGCAACGGCGCGCTTTTGTAGCTGCCATAACCCATGGCTGCAATCCTGATCAGGTAGGTATTGTTGGCCAATTGCTCAAAGCCAAATTTGCCATCGGCTTCGGTAAAGGCGCTTTTGAC
This sequence comes from Pedobacter sp. ASV12, assembly GCF_016429155.1. Lineage (GTDB taxonomy): Bacteria > Bacteroidota > Bacteroidia > Sphingobacteriales > Sphingobacteriaceae > Pedobacter. The sequence goes on from NZ_JAELUC010000026.1 coordinate 27,484, forward strand.
CAATACCGAATCTTTTGCCCGATACAAAGCCACGGTAGCATATTCAATTTTTTTGCCATCGTTGTCTTTTACGGTGCCATATATTTTGGCTACAGGCTGCTGGGCACGAACGGTTAGGGCAATATTTATCCAGATGGCTAAAAAAGCCAGTAATTTCAGTTTCATAAATTGAGGAAAGTTAGTTTGGGTAAGGTGATTATTTAGAACGCACTTCGTAATTGTAAACCAGTGCCGTTCCTGGCTTTTTCAGGTATTTGGTTTTGTATTTTTGATGTGTTTCTGCATCAATGGCCTGTCCATTTACCATAAAACTGGTTCCATCTAGGCGATAACTCAAGTTGTTTGTGGTTTTGATGATGCCATCTTTTAACATTTCGCGGTTCACCTGATCAGAAAATTCCTTGCCGCTCATATCGCCACCATCGGTTACCGAAATACTTTCGGTGGTTCTGCCTACCTTGGTTGATGTTTTAGGAGCAACTGGCACCGCAGGTGGATTAACTGCTGCCGGAACATTGAGGTTTCCATGCAAAGGAGTTAAAGGCGTGGCTGGTGTATGCGGGGCTCTTGGGCTTGGCAGGGGCTTGGCAAGCGGCGATAGTTTTCTTTTGGCCGAATCGAGCTTGTGATTCCTATTGCTATTGGTATTTTGCATCCTATAACCAGCTGCCATTTGTTTATCAATCTCAGCCCTTTTTCTATCTATTTCAGCTGCTTTACGTTCTATTTCGCTTTGTGACCTTGCACGTTGGTCAAGCAATTGCTGGCTTCTACTATAGCGCTTTTCCTGCTCATAGTATTGTCGTTGCTTTTTGGCATCTTCCTGCATTCTTTTGTAATCGGCGCTGTTCTGTTTGTATAGCGCTTTATGTTTCTCGTAGTTGAGACTATCGGCTATATAACGTGCCTCGTATTGCGCTTTATTTTTTTCGTAATGAAGGCTATCGGCTATATATCGTGCCTTGTCTTCGGCATTAACTTCTCTATACTCATTCTTTACTACTACACCGTTCTTAGTTACCACTTCATGTTCTTTGATGACGGTTTTTTGGCTTGAACCAGCCTTAGGCTTTGTATTGTTCTTCTGGTTTTGGGTGGCGTTTTGCTGTTTTTTAGGCTTATCTTGAAAAAGACCGATGCTGTTTAATGATCCAGCAGCCATAGCCGTATGCACCTGTGTAAAGGCGGCCGAACACACAAAAACCGTTACCAGGGCCATAGCCAGAATTGCCTTTTCCATCTTGTTTAAACTAGTTCTCGTATCGAACAACATTCTCTTTACGCGATCCAACAATTGGTTTTTGCCACCCGTAAGCGCCATGGCATAGCCTAGAGCACTAGCCTGAAATTCCTGGCAGTACAGCAAGGCATTCACATAGTTCTTTTTGTCGCCTACGCATTGCAGGGCCAAATCGTCGCAGCAGTGCTCTCTTTCCGTTCTGATCAGTTTAGACATCCATAATACCGCAGGATTGAAGAAAAACACGATTTCCAACAAATTCTGCAAGAGGTTTACCAAATAATCGCGCCTTTTTACGTGTGCCAGCTCGTGCGCCAAAATAGCTTCTACTTCTGCCATGCCTAAGCCGTTAATCAGTCCCAATGGCAAAAGGATGACCGGTTTAAAATGGCCAACCACCATGGGTACCTTGGCAATGCCCGACTGTACCAGCTTAATGGTCTTACTCAGGCCCAGTTTGTGGCCAAGCTCTATCACTTTTACCTCCCAAAACTTGCCTGCATCGAAAGTCTGGTTCTTCTTTAAAAAGGCAATGCCGCTTAAGCCTACCCATAAATGGATGCTTTTGGCACAAATAATCAAAAACCATATCAATACGATTTGTGCCGAATAGGCATTCCACAAATCCATGAGGTTGCGGATCTTAAAGTCAAACTGATTGCCTGCAGGCACCATGGTGGCCACCTGTTGGGCAACAATGGGCTGTGCACTTGTTTGGTTTGCAACAGGTGTGGCCAACGTGGCTGTTCCATTGCCCAGTTCGTATATAAAGCTGGCGCCAACACCCGCTACAAAAAGCAACAGGCAACCTACCAAAAGCTTATAACGCATTGCCGAACTCGACTTACGTGAAAATGATAGCAAGAAAGCGGTAATAACCGACAATACAACGCCAATCCATAGCGAATGGAACAAGGAAGCGCCAATGGCATGGAGCCAGTTTTCGGGAATAAGGTTAACAAATAGAGATTTCATGGTGTGGTTCTTAAGGTTTAATCTGTTTATTGGTTACAACATCTTTTTGATGGCTTCTATTTCTTCTTTAGAGATTTTTTCATTGCCCAACAGCTGCATCATCAGGCGCGAAGCGGAACCTTTGTACAAGGTGTTCACGAAACGGTCTAACAACTGGTCTTTCGTTTTCTCTTCTGCTTCTACCGGAATATAAATGTGCTTCATCTGGCTTTCGTCTCTTTTTAATATCCCCTTCTCGGTCATGATCTGCATCTGCTTCAGGGTCGATGTATAATTGACGTCTTTTTGCAGATTTAGTTGCTCGTTCACAAAACGAACTGTCGACGGACCGAATTCCCACAGCACTTGTAAAATCTCAAGTTCGGCCTTTGTTGGTTCAGGCAGTTGCTTTCCAGTTGATATATTTTCCATATTCCAAAGGTACGATACTTTTCGTACGATGCAAATATTAGGATGAATTTTTTTGAGAAATATTTTAAATAATGTGAATAGGCATTTTAAAGAGCGTTTTTATTTTGAAAAAAATATCCCCAGCCTTACAAACCAAGGGCACCCAAACGAAAATTTTAGGCAAGAACTATTTCAATGTACCACACAATATTTCCTTTTTGCCATCAATTAGCACCCCCTTAGCCCAGTGAAGTTGCCTCTTTATTGAAACCTTGGTTTTGACCCTTCTTACGCTGTAGCGTAACTATTTTTTTTATTTAGCGTCATATACGGTAGATTAGCATTAAAGCATGACCGAGATTTTCGAAAACATAAAAAAGCTTTATGAGTTTGAACAACCATGCGAAGAGCTCTCGACCTATATCGAGTTCTTTTCGGAAACCTCGCTCGTGGCCACCCAAAGCTACGTAGCAAGCGAAGAGTTTACCGTAAAGCTCTTTCCCAGCTATACTCCTACTATTTGGATCAATCTGGGTTCGCCCTATTTTTTAAAAAACGGAAGTGACTGGAAAAACGTAGACCAGCAGACAGACGTTCTGGTATTGCGCAACGAAATTATAGAGCGTCGAAATCTGCCAACCGACAATATTTTCACCATCAAGTTCTTCCCAGGCGCTATCGAAGCCCTATTTGGCACCAGTCAGGCGCAAATCGGTAGCCAGATTTTAGAAGCAACCGAGCTTATCCCCTACACCATCCTGCAAAAACTCAAAAATCTCAGCGATTTTAAAGACCGTATCAAACTGCTGGAAGCTTTCTTTTTAGGCAAGCTCTATCAAAAAAACAAAGTTGGCCATGATTATACCTATGTGCAAAAAGCCATCGCCCTGTTTGCCAGTTCTGGCCTGGCCAACAAAAACAGCGAACTGGCTCGGCAACTGGCCTTAACCGATAAAAGCCTTTACCGTTATTTTACGCAAACCGTGGGCGCCAGTCCCAAAACCTACATGGCTATGCTCAGGGCCAGAACAGCACTAACCGCCTACATTGCAGATACGCCAAACTTTAACCCTTATGCATATGGCTATTATGACCGCAGCCATTTTTACAAAGACGTATACAATTTTACAGGCCAGCGATTGGGCAGGCAACTCAATTAAGATTGTCCGATTTTTACTTTACCGGTGTTTGCAATTGGCGTTTCTTTGTTCAAAAAGAATATTATGAGAGTTTTCATCATCCTACTGTATCTTTCCCTGATGGTTCAATTGGCCAATGCCCAAGGCTATCAGGCTGAAATTGAACCTATGTTGTGTCCCATAAAAATTGGAGAAGGCGTAATTGCCCAATGCGGCTATTTGGTGGTACCCGAAAATAGGCAAAAGCCTAAGGGCCGGAAAATAAAGGTGCCATTTATATTTGCACGCAAAGCCGATGCAGATTCTACACAAAACGTGAGCTTATATACCACTGGTGGCCCAGGTTACAGCACCATTTCCTATATTTCCGAAATCAATGCCAACTCTGGTTTTTTAAAATATGGCGGTTTTATTGCCTTTGATCAGCGTGGCACCCAAAAATCAATTCCTGCGCTCGAAAGCCCGGAAATTGAAGAAGCCCTTAAGCGTTCTTACCGCGAAAACCTCAGCAAAGACAGCCTGATGCTTATCGCTACCCAGCAAATGCGGCAAAGATTGACTGATCAAGGTATCGATCTTTCGGCCTATAACACTGTAGAAAGCGCGGCCGACATTAACGACCTTAGGGCTGCCCTTCACCTCAAACAGCTTAACCTGGTCGGCATTTCGTACAGCGGTGGGCTAATGCTTACCGTAGCGCGCCTCTATCCTGAAATGGTGCGAACCCTGATTTTAAACAGTCCTTTGCCGAGCTATGTTAACTACGAAGAACATGCTTTGTTTAACATGAACGAGGCCTTGGATCAGGTTTTTGCCAATTGCGAGGCCGATTCGACCAACAAGGGGCTTTACGGCAACCTGAAAAAACGATTTCAGGATTATTTCACTTCGATAACCAACAAGCGCTTTACCATCAGCTACCAGGAAAAGGGAAGCAACGAAAGGCTGACGATCACCTATGGCAAAGCCGAACTGCTGGATGCTATTTTTACCCGCATGAACCCCAGCCAACTCAAGGGCGTACCTTTTGCCATTTACGAAATTACCAGTGGCAAGCACGATTCGTATGTGAAAGCGGTATTAGACGGAGTTTTTGCCGGCAATCCAGGCTACACTTTAGGCATGCGCTATTCGGTTTACTGCAGCGAGCAGATTGCTTATGCCAACCCCAAGCTGATTAAGCAACAAGAAAAAGACCTGCCCTGGTTTGCCGGATATCCTTTTAACAACGTTAATCAGACGCTATGCAACTGCTGGATGGTAAAACCAGCCCCTTCGTACATGAAAGAAGCGCTTTATAGCAACATACCGGTACTGGCTTCGGCTGGTGATGCCGATCCTTTTTGCAGGCCGTTTTATAACCGTCTCATTAAAAAAACCATGCCTAATGCGCAATTGCTCATCGTGCATAACCGCGGACATGGCGCCGGTTTTGGAAGTGCCAATTCAGATTTTCTCGATCAATTTTTGAAAAACCCTTACCAAAAGCTGGTTTCGAATGACCCGAATATTAAGGTGGAGTGAGGAGGTTGGAAGGCGGAAGGTAGAAGGTGGAAGGTAGAAAGGTGGAAAGTGGAAAGCAAATAACATCGCTAGTGGGGATGTGCCATCTATCCTTAACTTAAAGAGATTGTTTCGTCGTTTGTAACCACTGTCGACTATTATTTTCTAACCAACCCAGGTGCCGCTCTTTTTAAGGTAACGGATCAGCAGGTAATACACCGCTAAAAAAACGCCCCCTGCCACAGCCAAGGCATTTCTTAGCCCGATATTGCCTTGGGTTATTTGTGGGTAATAGAACAACAGGATGACAAAAATACCCAACAGCCAAATGGTTTGCGTATTGTATTCTTTAATGAGCCAACGCTTGCCGTTAAAGCGCATGCTCGAAATGGTTTTGCCCATGCCTCGAAAGTTAATCAGCCAACGGCTAACCCTGTTGCAATATTCATCGAACTGGCCGCCAAACTTGTTACGCAAAAAATTTTCTTCGGCCAGAACAATGGCTTGGTAGATAAAAAGAAACAAGGGCATCAAAACAGCCACAAACAATAGCGAATTGATCAACAAACCTACGCCAAGCAACATCAGGATATTACCTACATACAGAGGATTGCGGCAATGGTTAAACAACCCTTCGGTTACCAAGTCATCGGCATGTACCTTTTTGTCTTTGCCACCACGTACAATATAGGCCAATGCAATGGTCACTCCGCGAATGAGCTGTCCACTTATGGTCACACCCAGCCCTATAATTAACGGATAAAGGTAATAATCTGGGCCAAATACGCTTGCCCTAAAGATTTTTGGCGAAGGAATAAACAAGCCCAGGTAGAGAAAGATAAACAAGAAATTACGATACCTGAAAAAGAAATTGCCAATTGCGATCATATCGGTTGATTAGTTCTTGATGGCAATAAATCCCGAAAAATTGTACCATTTAAAGAAGTTTTCTACATGCTGAAAGCCAGCTTCCTTTAAAATCTTGAAATTCTCGCTCAACTTATAAGGAATGAGCACATTTTCGAGGGCTTCGCGCTTCTGCGAAATCTCCAATTCGCTATATTGATTGCGGCGCTTGTAATCGTAGTAGTATTTGATAAAGTTTCTGTTGAACAGGCTATCTTCGGCCAATATTTTTTCCGAAATAATCAATACGCCTCCCGGCACCAATGCATTGTAAATTTTCCTGAGCAGGCGTTCTCTATAAATTGGCCTTACAAACTGTAAGGTTAAGCAGAGAATAACCACCGAAGCATTCTCAATCTGCAGTTCGTTGTGCAAATCGGCCAGCACCAGTTCATAATTACGTTCAAACCTGGCTTCTTTAAGCTTGGCTTCACATTTTTTGAGCATTTCGGCCGAATCGTCAACACCTACAAACCTGATGTTTTTTGCTACATGGGGATCGAGGCCGATCATAGTGGTTCCGGTAGAACATCCCAAATCGATTACCTGCGTATGCGGCATGGCGTGTTCGGCCGCCAGTTCAATAATCATGCGTTGTATTTCGTTGTAAAATGGTACCGAGCGTTCTACCATGTCGTCGAATGCGTTGGCTACCGTTGCACCAAATTTGAAATCTGAAGGTTTTTTGATTTCCTCGCTAAATACCTTATCTACCTGCGGGTTTTTGCTCATCTAGTCGTCAATCTTTTTCCAGTTAATCGGTTCCGTCCCTTATGTGCATTACCTGACCTGTAAGCTATTGCTAACTATCTGTTTACGTAATACCTACATCTGACAAACACTGGGCTAAATAGTTTAAGAAACCGGATTTTGCAACATAAATATTACAGAAAAGCGAGTGGCTGGTCTCAACAAGAAAGCGGGAACGATCCGAAGACTGTTCCCGCTTAAATTAACGCTCTCACCTATATAAGCGATTCTTTTGGGCAAATATTGTGCTGCCCCGAATATTTTTTTTGCAAACCGGTTTTAAGCCTCTAAATAAGAACAAGCTGCCGACCGCCTTATGGAAGTGCAATGCCATTTTTTTGATAACTTGCCCAAATGCTTTAAAACAACCGAAACAGGTTAAACAAGTTTGTCCGATGGCGCACAGTAATTGTCCGATTACGAACATCAACCCCAACCCAAATCAACCTTAAAACACTGATAATAAACCATATAAAACATTTTATCAATTTGGCATCAGCTTCGCTATAAACAGTAAAAATTAAACAAACATGTTTGCACTTAACCTCAAAATAGCCTTTCGCAACCTTTGGAAACATAGAGGATATGCCATTTTTAATATCATCGGCTTAGCCATCAGTCTAACCTGTGTATTGATCATCTTCCTTTTTATACACCAATGGCTGAGCGCCGACAACTTCCATCCCAAAGCCAACCGCACTTATCGTGTAGTGTCTATTGGCAATAACAAAGGCGTAAGAAATCCAATGATGGGCGTTCCTGCGCCAATGGCCAATGCGCTGAGGGCCGAATTTCCGCAACTGGAAAAAGTGGCCAATATTGCCCAATCATTTCAAGTGGTGGATGTTCCAGAAAGCAACGGCACTATTAAACAACATTTTAGGGAATATGGCAGTCTCTTTTATACCGATCCAGCGTTTTTCGAAATTTTGAATTTCCCTTGGCTCATGGGCAGTCCCAGCTCGCTCAATGCCCCCCTACACATGGCGCTTACCCAGAGTACTGCGGTTAAGTATTTCGGAAACTGGCAAAATGCGATGGGCAAAAAACTCAAGTTGGCAGGCGACGACCGGCTCTATGAGGTAACGGGCATTATGAAGGATATTCCGTCAAACTCCGACTTCCCCATTCATGTGGCGGTTTCGTTCCAAAATTATTACAATGCAACAAGTACCCGCTGGAATTCGGTAGATCAAGGGCACCACTGCTATGTATTGGCTAAACCAGGCACCGATATGGCCAGCCTGCAGCAACAATTAAGTACCTTTACCAAGAAATATTACGATCCGAAAGATCCCTTATCCAACACCCACGAATTCCAAAGCTTTGCAACCATCCATACCGACGATAACTATGGCACTTTCTCGGGCAAGCATTACACCAACGGCCAGTTAAACGCCCTAAAAATCATCGGTGCGTTCTTATTGCTCATCGCCTGTATCAATTTCATCAACATGGCTACGGCACAGGCCGTAAGCCGATCGAAGGAAGTAGGTGTTAGAAAAGTATTGGGCAGTACCCGCAAGCAGTTAATGGTGAGGTTTTTGGGCGAGACTTTTATCATTACGCTCATAGCCATTATCATAGCCTGCATCCTGACCGAAACCTGCCTGCCCATTGTCGGCAATTTTCTCGACCAGCAGATTTCGTTCAATATTCAGCAATATCCTGTTTTGTTGGTGTTTATTTTTACCTTGTGGGTCTGCATCAGCTTTTTGGCGGGTACGTACCCAGCGCTTATCATATCGGGCTACAACCCTATCAGCGCACTAAAAAGCAAGATAAGAGCCCAAAAAGTTGATGCGTTTAGCCTTAGAAACATATTGGTGGTGTTGCAATTCAGTGTAACGCTGGTGCTGATTATTGCCACGCTGATTGTGGTTAAACAGATCAATTTCTTTAAAAACAAGCCTTTGGGCTTTAACGACAGGGCCATCGTCCAACTTAATGTGCCGAGCGACAGCCTGAGCAAGCTGCGCTTTGCCTCGTTCAAGCAAAAACTCATGGCCAATAGCGGCATAGAAATGGTTAGCTATGCTTACACGGCGCCCAGTACCTCTTCCAATAATTTCACCAGTTTTTACCTCAACAATTCGTCAGAGAAAGGAGATTTTTTAGTCTGCAACAAACCAGCCGACGAAGATTACTTTAAACTCTTTGGCTTGCGGCTTCTTGCCGGAAAGCCATTGAGCAAAACCGATACAACTACCGGCTACATCCTGAACGAAACCATGCTTCATCAGCTTAACTTTAAAAAGCCTGATGAAGCCATAGGCAAAATGCTGAAGCTGAACAAAAGGGCAAATGCGCCAATTATTGGCGTGGTGCAAAATTTCAACAACCTTTCATTGCATGGCGAAATTACTCCTGTTGTGCTTTATACCAGCAAAGACGAGTACCAAACCTTGTTTGTTAAACTTGCGCCATCGCATATGCAAGCTACCCTCAAAGCAATTGCCAACGACTTCAGTTCGTTTTTTCCGAACCAGTTTTACGAACAGCCAAGCTTTTACGACCAGTATATTGCCAATTATTACCTGGTAGAAGAAAAAACGGCCACCCTGCTCAGCACGTTTACCGGAATTGCCATCTTTATTTCCTGCTTTGGGCTTTTCTCGCTGATTTCTTTTGTAGCTGTACAGCGAACCAAGGAAATGGCCATTCGTAAGGTACTTGGCGCCACCACTGTCGAGCTGGTTAAGCAACTGAACCATTCATTTGTAAAGATGATGCTGATTGCCAACCTCATTGCCTGGCCTTTGTCTTATATTTTGCTGACCAAATGGTTGCAGACTTTTGCCTACAAGATCGATTTTCCTTGGCAGCCTTTTATTTGGGCAGGTTTATCGTCGGTACTCATCTTGGTGGTTACGGTAAGTTTCAGGGCTTACAAAACCGCGGTATCAAACCCAATAAATGCCCTGAAATACGAATAGGTGAACGATTTCAACTTTCCAACATTACCACCTGACCACAAAAAAGCGGGAACCATCCGTAGACGATTCCCGCTTTCAAATTAACGCTCTCCTACTATTAGACGATCTTTTGAACGAAATATTGTGCAAATAGCCAATTTTGCTTGTTGGCTAAGCCAGAAGCCCATTTAAAGTCGGGCCACTTGAAACGAATCAACAAATCCATCAACTAATTTTCTATTTTTGGAGATGAGGAAATCTTATATCACGGTGTTCATGCTGATGGCCTTTGCTTCGTTGCTTCAGGCGCAAGAGCTTCCTGTTTTTGAAAAAGCAGTATACCAAACCCGGCAAGACAGTCTGCCCTACCGCTTGCTTTACCCTCAAAATTACAATCCTAAGCAAAATATCCCTTGCTCCTCTTTCTGCACGGCATGGGCGTTCGGGGCAACGACAATCAAAAACAAATCGTTAACCTTCCGAAAGCTTTGTTAACGGCTCAAGGCCGAGCAGCTTATCATTGTTTCATTTTGGTGCCTCAATGTCCGGGCAATGATGTTTGGGTAAAATTCCCCGAATTTCCAAAAAGCCTTTCGGCAACTGTCAAGCCCACCAAAAGCACGGCTTCGGCTTTGGCTTTATTGGCCAACTTGCAACAGCAATTGCCAATAGACCGCAACAGAATTTATGTGATGGGCAATTCTATGGGTGGCGAGGCCACTTTCGATTTCCTGGCGCGAAAACCCAAGCTATTTGCTGGCGCAATCCCGATATGTGCCGTGGCCGATACGGCAACAGCCAGACGGATTTACCGTACCCCGATTTGGGCCTTTCATGGCAACCAAGATGATGTAAACGATGTAAAATATACCCGAATGATGATCGATGCGCTTAGGCAACGGGGAGGAAAACCAAAATATACCGAATATCCCGGCATTAAGCACAACAGCTGGGATAAAGCCTATGCCGAGCCCGAACTATTCGACTGGTTGTTTGCCCAAAGCAAAAAATAAGTTTGAGTGTTTAGTTTTTTGAAGTTAAAATTTTTACGCAAAGCAATTAACCAAGGATGCTTATTTTAAAAAAGTATTTGAACGATTGCCCGACAGTTTACGCCTCGAATTTGAAAAGGGAACAGATGCCCAAGCCAATTACATCGACAGCCCATCGCATTACCTGGAACGTGAACCATAATTGGTTCGATTAGCCATTTTTTTCGAGTTCGAGCAAACGCAAGAGGAAATCGGCCTGTGCGGGATTGATTTTTTCTTGAGCCGTAGCCAAATCAAACCAGTCGGCGCGGTCTACTTCGGCAAAAGTGGTCATTTTGCCCGAGCGCGGTGGCCATTCCAGGCTGAAAGTATTGCTCGACAATTGGCTGGCATCGAATTCAAATGCGAGGGCAAAGGCATGGACTATTTTACCCCCCTGTTGCTTAACGCTGCCCAATGGCATAAAATCTCCTTCTGGTGTAAAGCCAACTTCTTCGGCAAACTCCCTAACAGCCGCCTGCAAAGGGTCTTCGCCATTTTCGATCAGGCCTTTGGGTATGGTCCAAGCGCCTAAATCTTTTTTGGCAAAAAACGGACCTCCCGGATGGACGAGAAAAAACATGAGGCCATTATCGGCTTGTTTGTAGCCTAATATCCCTGCGCTTTCTTGCATGATCCAAGTTACTCAATTAACCCCATATACCATGATTTTTCTTTGATAAAGCCCATAAAAAAAAGCATCCAACTTTACGCTGGATGCTTTTACCAATTTATGAAGGATTCTAATTAGCTGATCTTAACATTAATTGCGTTTAGGCCTTTTTTACCTTGCTCTACGTCATAGCTTACGGTATCATTCTCGCGAATGTTATCTAATAGGCCTGAAACATGAACAAAGATTTCAGAATCGCCATTTGCTGGCACGATAAATCCAAAACCTTTTGTCTCATTGAAAAATTTTACTGTTCCTTGTTGCATTATATTTTATTTAAATTATACCCAAAGGTAACATAATTTATTGATAACCAATTTTTTATTATTCAAAACCTACCACAGCGCTTTAATTTTACACCAGTCGTTTGCAGCAAATACCGGCTTTAAACGCCTTTGAGGCAACACAATGGCTACAAAGCCTGATTTTAAAAAAAATACAAATTTCTTCAGGAGCTAAGCTGGTTTTAGTAGATTTGCCTATCAAAACAATAAATCAACTATGGGACCACAATCAACAGACGGACTTATTCTACTTGTAACTTTGGCCAGTATCTGTGCAGTTATCTTAATTACTGCCTTTTCTTTAACTTTCTTCGCCAAAAGAGACACTAGCGATAAAGCGCACTAGACATTAAAGATATAAGCTTGGGGGCTCAAGTATCGATTCGCTACCTCATAATTACCTTTGGTATGCCAAGTGTATAGCAAGGCTTGTGGCTTTCAACTTCGTTTTTTTAAACATTAATGAGGTTCTGTTTTAAAACAGGACCTTTTTTTGTTGACTGCTTAAACTTTCATTTACGTCCGAGCGCTTATATACTATGTAACTGTTTCAGTTTGCCGCCGGCCATGTATTGCCATAAGCAGATCGATATGGTTAACTTATAGCTTACTAATTTGATTTAAATGAAATATCTGTTATTGTTGAAATTTAGATAGTATATTTAGTTAACCATTAGCTTAACTACTTTCTGCTTATGCCTGTAAAGCACAATTCGAAATTCCGGATAAGAAAAATAAAAAAATTCTTTGGCCTCTTGGGGCCTGGATTAACTACCGGCGCTGCCGACGATGATCCTTCGGGTATTGCCACCTATTCGCAAACAGGCGCACAATTCGGCTACGGACAGTTATGGACCGCTTTGTACATGCTTCCATTTATGACGGCCGTGCAGGAAGCCTGTGCCAGAATAGGCTTGGTAACCGGAAAAGGCCTGGCAGCCGTTATTAAAGAGCATTATAGCCGAAAGGTGCTTTATGCCGTAGTTGGGTTGGTGGTGGTGGCCAATACCATTAATATTGGGGCCGATATTGGAGCCATGGCCGCGGCTGCGCAGTTGTTGGTTCCGGTTCATTTTGTGGTGCTTACCTTGTTTTTTACCACTACGGTGCTACTGCTCGAAATCTTTACCAGCTATCGGGCGTATTCTAAAATACTGAAGTGGCTGGCACTGGCCTTGTTGGCCTACCCTATTACGGTATTTATTATCGACCAGCCTTGGCCAACGGTACTTAAGGCAACCATAGTCCCACACTTCGAGTTTTCTTTCGATTTCCTGTTTATCATTACAGGCGTATTCGGCACCACCATTACACCCTACATGTTTTTCTGGCAGGCCTCGCAAGAGGTAGAAGAAGAACAGGCCAAAGGATTATTCAGGGATGGAAAACCACGGATTGGCTGGCCACATATCCATGCCATGCGCAAAGACAATAACATGGGCATGATCATTTCCGAATTTACCACCTGGTGCATCCTTTTGGTAGGCGCTACGGTTTTGCATAACAGTGGCGTAACCGATATTAAGGATGCCGCCGATGCCGCCAAGGCGCTCGAGCCATTGGTCCATTCTTTCGAACATTCGGGCTATCTGGCCAAACTGATATTTTCTGTGGGTATTATCGGGCTTGGCATGCTTGCCGTTCCGGTGCTTTCGGGCTCAGCGGCCTATGCTGTGTCAGAAGCTTTTAACTGGAGCGCCAGCCTCAACCTCAAGCTTCAGAAAGCCTATGGTTTTTATGCGGTCATCATTGTTTCTACGCTCATTGGCCTAACCATCAATTTTATAGGCATTGACCCCGTAAAAGCATTGGTTTATACGGCTGTAATCAATGGCGTAGCTGCCGTTCCGCTGTTGTTTCTGATTGTTAAGATCGCGGCCAGCGATAAAATCATGGGCGAATACAAAAGTGGCTGGCTATCTAAAACCTTGTTGTGGATTACCTTTTTTATTATGGGTGCGGCTGCCATTGCCCTATTCTTTACCACTTGGAGCTAAACCCGAGCACACAACAGAGATTGTGTTACAACTTTAGTTAATTGGGTTACGTATTTCTTAACATGGGCCCGGAACTTTGTACTATCATAAAATAGAAAGATGGACAAGCTAAAAATATTATTGGTTGCAACCAATACCAGCCAATATGCCAGTGGCAAACTGGCTACCGGTTTATGGCTCAGCGAACTTACGCATATTTACCATGCAGCCACTGCAAAAGGCTACGCCATGACCATCGCAAGTCCCAACGGCGGCTCCATACCCATCGACCCCGAAAGCCTCAAAAGCTTTATGCTCGATGGCATGACCAAGGCCTACCTGAACGATAGCCGATTTATGGAGCTTTTAAAGCGCAGCAAGCCTTTGACGGAAGTATTAAACGACGAATTTGATTTGGTTTACCTGGCCGGTGGTCATGGTACCATGTACGATTTCCCCAACAATAAAGCTTTGCAAGCCCTGGTTAGCAGACAATATGAAAGCGGAAAAATGGTAGCCGCTATTTGCCATGGTGTTTGTGGCCTGCTCAATGTTAAATTGACCGACGACACATTGTTGATCAAAGGAAAAACCATAACGGGTTTCAATTGGTTTGAAGAAAGCCTGGCCAGCAGGAAAAAGGAAGTTCCTTTTAACTTGGAAGCCAGTTTGAAAGAAAGAGGGGCCGATTATAGGAAAGCTTTTATCCCCATGACCGCTCATGTAGTGGTTGACGGAAATTTAATAACCGGACAAAACCCCTTCAGCTCTAAGAAAATGGCAAAAGTAGTGATGCGTGAACTGGACAACAACTCAAACCGATAAAGCTATGCAAACCATACTGGGTGCCAACGGACAAATTGGCGAAGAACTGGCCATGGCGCTAAAAAGAGACTTTACTTCCGATATCCGGATTGTAGGCCGTAAACCTCAAAAAGTAAACGATACCGACCATATTTTGATGGCCGACCTGTCAGTAAGAGCAAATGCTATAGCCGCCGTTAAAGACAGCGAAATAGCCTATTTTACCTTGGGACTGCCCATGGATTCGGCCTTGTGGGAAAAACAATTTTTGCAAATTACCCAAAACGTAATCGATGCCTGCATAGTCAATGGCACCAAATTGGTGTTTTTCGATAATACCTACATGTATCCGCAAGACGGGCGCGTGCTGACCGAGCAAACGCCATTCGAGCCCGTAGGGCGCAAAGGCCAAGTAAGAAGCGAAATGGCCAGCCTGTTACTCAAAACAATGGAGACTGGCCGACTGGAAGCCGTTATTTGCCGCGCGCCCGAATTTTATGGTTCGGGCAAAACGCAGAGCATCACCAATTCATTGCTGTTTGATAATGCAAAGGTCAACAAAAAGCTTAAAGTTCCGTTGAGAGACGACAAAGCGAGAAGCCTGATCTGGACACCTGATGCCAGCAGGGCCACGGCTTTGATTGGAAATACCCCCGATGCGTTTGGCCAAACCTGGCATTTGCCGATCGACGAGAACAGGCCCACTTATAAACAGCTGATTGCGATGGCATCGGAAGTATATGGCAAACCATTGCAATATACCGTCATCCCCAAATTCTTTTTTAAGATGGGCGCCATATTGAACAGCCGGCTAAAAGAACTACAGGAATTATTGCCGAGATACGAGCACAACAATATTTTTGACGATAGCAAATTCAGGAAACATTTTCCCGATTTCAGGCCCACCAGCTTCATACAAGGTATAAAGCAAATAAAAAACGAACAAGAAGCAAGCAAGCATGAGTAAATTGGCGTTAGATTACATGAAAGTACCCAGCAACATCACCTCAATTACCGCCCTACATAGACTCTTGAATTTGAAAGGACCTTCAAATCCACTGATCAGCGTATTTGACTTCAACCAAATTCAAATTGCTCCAGAAACAGTGCTCAGCGCCATCACTACTGATTTTTATGTGGTAGCACTGAAAAAGGATTGCGCTGGCAACAAATGCAGATATGGGCAGCAATATTATGATTTTGCAGAAGGGATCATGTATTTTATTGCTCCAGGACAGGTTTTGCAATTTGATGATATTTTACTGACCGAAGTAAAGGGCTTTGTATTGGCTGTACATCCCGATTTTTTGTATGGCTATGCCTTAGCCACACAAGTTAAAAGCTATGGCTATTTCGCGTACGCCAGCAACGAAGCGTTGCATCTTTCTGAAAAGGAAGAAAAGTCTATCATGGATATCATAGCGAACATAGACAGGGAAATAGAGGCCAACATTGATGCTTTTACGCAGGATCTGCTGATTGCTAACCTAGAACTGCTGCTCAAGTACTGCGACCGTTTTTATAACCGTCAATTTTTGACCAGGAAAAAAGTCAGCAGCGATTTGCTAAGCAAACTAGAAATTCTGCTCGACGATTATTTTACCCACGAAAAGCTGGCTACAAATGGCATCCCAACGGTTCAGCTTATCGCCGACCACTTGCACCTTAGTCCCAATTACCTGAGCGATATGCTTCGGGTACAAACTGGACAAACCACGCAACAGCACATCCAAAACCGGTTGATTGGCAAGGCCAAAGAATTATTGTCGACCACCCAGCTATCGGTATCAGAAATTGCTTATCAGTTGGGTTTCGAGCATCCGCAATCTTTCCACAGGTTGTTCAAAAACAGAACGGCTGTTTCTCCGTTGGCATTTCGACAGTCGTTTAACTGAGCGCCCGTTCCATAAAAAACTTCATGGCAGGGCTTTTTAAGAGTTTATCCTAACAACCCACCCTCAACTACGTAAAGCGAAAGTCTTGATATGTGGCTATGCGAGGCGACCCATCAATCTATAATATGATTTAGCCCTTGTCTCGTCAATTTTTCGAGACCGTGTTGCATGGCCTTAACCTGTTCCGGCGTATGTGCCATCCAGCTGGCCACCTCGCCTATTACCCTGAAAGGATGTACCGAACGATAAGACATGGTTGGGTTTCCCGGAAATTTTTTATCGGTTACGTTGGGATCGTCTTCAACCGCTCCTGTTGCTTCTACCAAATAGATGCGTTGTTTGCCATCGCCTTGGGCCAATTCTGCACCCCAAATTGCAGCTGTTAACGTAGCGGCTACGTACACATGGCTCAGCTTCCTGTCGGCATAATTGCATGGATAGCCTGGGCTGATGTAATCGCCGATTTTAAGATCGGCCTTGGTCCCGTGAAAAAAAGTCTGTGCAAAAGGGCTGTGTGTAGGCGCAGAGGATTGTTCGTTTTGAGGATGATGCATTGGCAATTCTTGTATGTTTTATTTGGGCATTAGTTCATGATAAAGTTACCACTTGTAACCATATATCATAAATTTATAAGCAAGTTGAAGATGTCTTTTTTTATAATTTCGGGTCTTCCGTTTGAAAACCTTCCTATTATAAAAATGGCTTTATCAAGGCAAGGACTTCTATCGCATGCCTTTTCAACCATTAGCTGTAAATATGTTTGAAGAATATTGTGAAAGATTAACAGAGCAAAACAGAACAACGACAGCATTTGTCCTGAATGCACCCAAGATTTGTCTTTTTCAGGCCAATCTAATCTACTACATTTATGCGAGATTTGTACCAAACACAAAGCAAATACAAAAAACATGGGAAAGATTGTACTATTCATGCATAGCTCACTGGATGGCTTTGCAGCAGGCACTAAAGGCGAAATGAACTGGATTCATGTAGATCAAGAGATTTTTGACTATGTAGCGGAAAGGATTGCCGCAACCCATACTGCGCTTTACGGCCGAACCACTTTTGAGATGATGGAAAGCTACTGGCCTACCGCTGCCGACCAGCCCGGGGCGAGCAAACATGACATCGAACATGCCGCTTGGTACAAAACCGCGCACAAAATAGTGCTGTCAAACACCTTAGATCAGACAAAATTTGCCAACACGACCGTCATCGGAGCAAATTACGCTGCAGAACTCCGCAAAATCAAACAGGACACAAGCGGAGAAATCCTGTTGTTTGGAAGCCCAAGTACGGCCCATGCCTTGCTTAAAGAAAACCTCATCGACGAATGCTGGCTATTTGTTAATCCGGTACTTTTGGGCGAAGGTATTCCTGTTTTCGAGGGCATCCAGGCAAAACAGCCCCTCAAGCTCGTAAAAACACAAGTATTCAGTTCGGGAGTGGTCTGCTTGCATCATGAAATGAAAAAGTAGGCACATAACTTGTAAGTTTTTGAAAATTAAGGATTGCCGACTTCCAAGTGATGCCGCCACATTTCTTTTTAAAAGAATTTTATTCCTAGCAATAGGATGATTTTCCTGCGCTTTTTCCTTACTGGCGACCTCCCCTTTTCGCTGGGTCTAGAATTTTACGTGCAATGAATAGAACCATTTTCGGTTTTAGCTGTTTTTAACCTAAGAAACCTCGAAAGGATTGTCCAAGAAATAAAACTTGGCTACATTCAAAATCCGGGTTCTATCAATTCAAAAAATATTAGCCACATCAATCTCCTAAACATGAGCGTAGAAAACTTGAAAAACGAAGAAGCCATCTCGAAACTGAAGAAAATGATAGATGATATTGACATTGGAATACTCTGTTCCAATGTATCAGGAAGCGAGTATATCCATGCTGTCCCAATGAGTCGACAAGAGGTTGACGATGAAGGAAATATATGGTTTTTGATTTCGGCCACAAGCCAGTCGCACCAAAACCTTTTACAGAACAATAAAACCAGCCTGCTTTACTCCGACGTTAAAAACTATGCTTTTTTGAGCCTCAGTGGCACTGCGGAAATTTCGAGCGACCGCAATAGGATAGACAAATATTGGAACAAAATTATAGAGGCCTGGTTTGAAGGTGGCAAAGAAGACCCGAATATAAGGGTGCTGAAAGTAACCCCCTTAGAAGCCCATTATTGGGATAACAAGGCAGGCAAATTGGTTACCTTTTTAAAAGTGGCCGCCAGTGCCATTTCGGGCGCAAAAATGGATATTGGACGAGAGGGCGATTTAGCGGTTTAGCTATCAATGACTATTTAATTAACCGCAAGTTCTAACGGAACTGAAACAAATGTTGTTTGTTTCAGTTCCCAAGCAAAAATCAGCGGCGAACCTTTCTCGCCTAATCATGTTCTCCAAAATTCTTAGCTGGAAGCTGTCTGCATTCCTATCTCCAGCCTAGTCCGGGGGCAACATGCTCAAGAATAGAAGACAGCACATGAATGTTGTAATCAACGCCCAAGGTATTTGGAATGGTTAATAGTATAGTATCTGCTTCCTGTAGCGCCTCATCGAGCGCCAATTCCTTGAGCAGCACATCAGGTTCTGCGGCATAGCTTTTACCAAAAACCGCTCTTTGCGTAGGTTCGATATAGCCGAAACTGTCTGAATCTTTGCCTTGTCCGCCAAAATAGTACCTATCCTGTTCGTTCATGATGGCAAATATCGAACGGCTCACCGATACCCTTGGCTCGCGATCATGGCCTGCTTTCTTCCAAGCTTCTTTATACATTCTAATTTGCTCGGCCTGTTGGATATGAAAGGGTTTGCCATTTTCATCGAATTTCAAGGTCGAGCTTTGGAGGTACATCCCGTTTTCTGCCGCCCATACCGCGGTGGCATTCGAAGCCGCACCCCACCAAATGCGTTCACGCAGTCCCTGCGAATAAGGTTCGAGCCTTAAAAGTCCTGGTGGATTGGGAAACATCGGATTGGGGTTGGGTTGCGCAAAACCCTGGCCTTTTAACCGCTCCAAAAACTCCAAGGCCTTTTGCCTGCCCATGTCGGCATCATTCTCTCCTTCATTGGGCGAATATCCGAAATACCTCCATCCATCGATCACCTGTTCGGGCGAACCCCTACTGATGCCTAGCTGTAGCCTGCCACCCGATATCAGGTCGGCAGCTCCTGCATCTTCTACCATGTAGAGCGGATTTTCATAACGCATATCAATCACTCCTGTACCGATCTCGATCTTCGACGTTTTGGCGCCAATGGCCGAAAGCAACGGAAATGGAGAAGCGAGCTGCTTGGCAAAATGATGAACCCGGAAGTAGGCGCCATCCAAGCCGATCTCTTCGGCAGCTACAGCAAGGTCAATCGACTGCAGCAAGGTATCTCCCGCAGTGCGGGTCTGGTATGAGGGGTGGTTAGACCAATGCCCAAACGATAAAAATCCTATTTTTTTCATGGTAAAGAATTTGCTCAAATGTAAACAATCATTCCTGAGAATGGGGTCACTTGACAGTCAAAACCAAGAACACTAAGAAATAGCTTACTGCTAACCAACCTGCGCCATGCGACAGAAGCGCTCACAGCGAATCAAAGCCACTTTTAGCTCAAAAGGTTCTTGCCAAAAGACCAGGACAGAACAATGGCCAGGATTAAAAAGAATACCAAAAATTAGGTATTGATTACAAATGTGCCGACTGATAAATTTATCGGAACAAACAAAAAACGACACGTATGAAGATAAGCAAACTAGTATGGATGGCATTGCTCGTGCAATTCCTCTTGATGGAAAATTCAATCGCCCAGGTCAAAAAAACGCCGACAAAAGCGCCAGTCACCGCCCAGACCAAATACGGAGCCCTAGCTGTAGATCGGTCAAACGGCTTTTATTATGGCTTTTCTTTCGATCAGCCCAACAGGGCCGAAGCCGAAAATAGAGCTGTGGCCGAATGCAACAAACGCGGAGGCGCATGCACAATTGTACTGACCTATTCGGGGCCGGGCTGCGCCGCCTACCGTACCATCAACGGTAACGTGGGCACCGCCTTTGGTTGGGGAGTTGCAAAAACCAAGGAAGCGGCCGATGAGATCGCAACCAAAGAGGCTCTGAAAAGAAGTGGCGGCATACAGCCTACCAACTTCGTGTGGGCCTGCAACAGCGCACCGGGAGCACAGCTGAAGGAAATCTATAACGCCTCTCCAGAAATCACCGGACCGGTAAAAATCGGCGACCAGATCTGGACCACCACAAACCTCAACGTAAGCACTTATAGGAACGGAGATCCGATCTATTATGCGGCAAACCAGAAGGAATGGGAAAAAGTAAGCCGCGAAAAGATCCCTGCCTATTGCTACCTTAATTTCGATAGCAACAACGATAAAAAATACGGAAAACTCTATAATTTCTATGCCGTTTCCGATCCGCGTGGCCTGGCTCCGGCGGGTTGGCATGTACCTAGCTCAAGGGAATTTCTGACGCTTATCAATGCCTTGGGTGGCGAAAAGGTCGCCGGGAAAAAAATGCGCGGTCTCTCTGGCTGGGACATAAAGGACTCGTACAATTTTGCACATGGCAATGGCGATAACTCATCTGGCCTGAACCTGCTTACCAGCGGCAGCGCCGGTGGCGACGAGTATGGCGGGGGCCAGTCTTTCAAATATGGGATATGGCTAAGCTACTGGTGGTCGAGCACCGCCAAACCGGGCGATAGCTTTGCCTATTATCTTGACTTCAACAAATACAGCGAACCCCGGGTAACCGACTACAGCAAGACGACCGGTTGCGCGGTAAGGCTGGTGAAAGACTGATAGTCACTGCCACCGGAACTTGTCGACTGATCGGAAATCCCACATATCTACAAAAAACCGCTTACAATTGATTTATAAGCGGTTTTTTATTTACTTGCGTTTACTTTCCGATGCAAGATATTTATCTGATTAAAAACCAATAACTTATCCAATCAAAGGAACAAATGGGGCACAAGAAAGAATATAATGAAAAATGATTGATATTAAAAGAAATAGTTTTCAAAATTTCTCACCCAAAAGAAAACACTTTTAATAATCAACCATTTAACATTTTTTTCAGGGAGAAAACTTGACGAAATATCGTTTTTTTCAAATATTTTTCAACACATCGATTTCAGGTCCTAGAGGCTTTTGCTCCGTTTCAAAAGCTGCCGACTAAAAGTTTGCTTTATTAAATCTTACTTTATATGTTTCGTTATCTCCTTTTTTGAGCCAGCCACATGGTATGCTCTCTAGACATAGCATTTTCAGAGTCGAGTACAAATTTCGAGAATTGTTGCTCCGTTACTTGTATATTTACTTCTGCTTTAATTAAATTAAGTTCTGATGTTGCGGTAGTATAAGCTTGTTTATTCTCTTGGTATTTTTTTAATTGCAACCAACTAAAACCACTTGCGGATATAGTTGAAAACAACCCTACTAGATTAAAATCAGACATTGGTCGAAAAACCAAATATGCAATAGACAAAAGTGCTAAAAATTGAAATATAATTACTAACAAAAACCAATTTTCATACTTAGACTTATTATTATCTGCCTTTGAAGAATACCAGTCAATTTGATTTTGTATCCTTTCATTTAAATAATAAGTTTTTCGGTCATTTAGTGATAGTAGCCTAATTCTTCTCATCTCATTCGTAATTATTGGCAATGCAATTTCGGAAGCACGAAGTTCGTTGTGGAGATCATTGAACTCATTATTTACTTCTTTTATCCTATTAATAAATCTACTATCCGCCTCATTTGGTGCTAAGCTGTTTTCAAAGTATTCTGAACACGTAATAAATCTCCATGTAAGTGTTTTACAAGACTCTGCTAAAGCCCTTCCTCTATACCAAACATCTTCGTACTTTTTGTATTTCAACATGATTGATATAAACATTGCAGATATAAG
>NZ_JAELUC010000270.1 GCF_016429155.1 Pedobacter sp. ASV12
CCCCCCCCCCCCCCCCCCCCCCCCCACCACCACACATGTCGTGGTTCGTCGGCAGCGTCAGATGTGTATAAGAGACAGTCTTTATCGAAGCCGATGAAGAGGTTGCCCTGAAACGCCGCATAAAGCGCGATGGCATGGAAAGAGGCTATCCTGAAGATGATGTGCTTTATAAATGGAACAACCACGTGGTACCAGCCTATAAAGAATTTTTATTGCCATACAGAGAAAGCTGCAACAAGGTGGTATTGAACAACCTTGATACACCCGACGATATCATTAGAGTTACCGAAGAAATTTCTGCAGAGCTAAAGGCAAAGTTTTGCTGATTACTTACAACTTTAGCGTTTTTTTGTTGCTTAGCCATTAAGAAATTAAGGCTGATTAGGCTTTATTGGGCCGATAGTTTAGGTTATGGCTTTACCGTTCGAGATTCGAAAAATTTGATGGTACACCAATAAAAAAACAAATTCCTAAGGCCTTCATGGCAAAATCAAACCGACTGAAATCCGGTAATC
>NZ_JAELUC010000271.1 GCF_016429155.1 Pedobacter sp. ASV12
TTCTCGTCTTTGGAAATGGTCTTGTAGAGCGTGCCGGGCAGGTAGTTGGCTGATGAAGAAGCGCCCGAGGCGTTGACCGTCCAGAGCTTTACCGCATCCGTGGCATCGTTGATGGCATAGCCCGGCTTTGCCGTATGGCCCGAGCCGGCTATGGAGGCGCTGTAGGGCTGCCAGGGCGCACCCGGAGCGCCCTGCTCCAGCACCCTGTTCAGCGGGCTGGCCTCGAAAACCGTCTGCGAGAAGGGCTGCGCAGTAGCTCTGATGCTGGAGCCGCTTGGCTGGCCTGTATAGAAGCCCAGCTGCTCGGCTATGGCGCTCGGCCTGTAGGCGCCGCCGTTGCCGGCTACGGTGTATGGCTGGTACTTGACCGCTTCGCGCCCCAGGGCGTCGTAGGCCATGGGCTGCACCAGGTCGGCAAAGGAAGGGCTCCCCTGTACGGTTACCGTCTGCAGGGGCCTGCCCAGCCCGTCGAGGTACTGGATGGCCTGGTTCTCCTCGCATACGCTGCGCGAGG
>NZ_JAELUC010000272.1 GCF_016429155.1 Pedobacter sp. ASV12
TTGCTTATTAAATGCACCCGACACATAAAATCTGGTTTTTTCAGTTCCGCCTCTAACATTAAGCTCATAATTTTGTGTTGTTCCTTTTCTTGAAACGGCATCTAGCCAGTCGTAAGTTGGCACATTGTCTATGCTTCCGTAAGGAGTTACATAGGTATTGTAAAAGTTAGTATACTGTGTAGAGGAAGTTATCAACTTAATAGGTGAAAATCACCTATTTTAGCTAAACTTGTCATTAATTTGGGTCTTTTAGCCTCATTTTTAAGCTTTAATCAAATATGTACATGAAAAATATCTCAGTAATCGGTTCAGGAACAATGGGTAATGGAATTGCCCACACATTTGCGCAGTTTGGCTACCAAGTAAACCTCATCGACATCAATATCGATGCCTTGGGAAGAGCAATAGCCACAATTACCAAAAATCTAGAGCGACAAGTTGCAAAAGGGGCTGTTACCGAAGAGCTCAAAGCACAAACGCTGTCAAATATCACTACCCATACCAATTTGCAA
>NZ_JAELUC010000273.1 GCF_016429155.1 Pedobacter sp. ASV12
CTTTTACGTCGCCAACAAAAGCATGGAAATTGGTATTGGTATGCGTTTCTTCCAGTTCAAGATAGATGTTATGCAGTGCCGTTTCTGATTGATCGCAAAGAATGATCAGCCCAGTTTCGAATTTCATCAGCTGACGCACAACTTCGCTACCAATAGAACCTGCAGCACCAGTAATCAATATCCTCTTATCTTTCAATTGGTTCTGTATGCCTTCAATATTGATCTGTATAGGTTTTCTGTTTAACAGATCTTCAATATTAATATTTTGAATTTGGGTAGTATGAAATTTTCCACCGGTCCAAGCATCGGCAGGCGGAATATTCAATACGGTAACCTCGTTCTCCAAGCAAACATCCACAATTTGGTTTTTCCGTTCGACAGGAATCGTATAAGAGGCAAATATAATCTCATCAACCTCATGTTCCCTAATCAATTCCTCTAGCTTGATTGCAGATAAAATCTTAATCCCGTCAATGGTCTTTCCTACTTTCCTGTCATC
>NZ_JAELUC010000274.1 GCF_016429155.1 Pedobacter sp. ASV12
CCCCCCCCACACCTACCCATGTCGTGGTTCGTCGGCAGCGTCAGATGTGTATAAGAGACAGTTCCAAGACAACCATCTTATGAGGTCTATTGAGGCAAGGATCAGCAAAATCAACAATCAGAATTTGACCTTATTGTCTTATCATGAAGCCAAAGCACATCTTCCGGGAAACAGCCGGGGCCTCGAAAAGCTTCTCGAATTAATTGCCCAAAGCAAGATCAGGCACCTCAAGAAAAAACAGACCCTGTACTATGAAGGCGATTATCCGCAAGGGCTTTATCTTTTGGCCTCAGGCTGCATCAAAACGCTTAAGTTAACCAATGATGGCCGGCAATTGATAACGGGGCTATATAAGCCCAACGAATTTATAGGGCTTGACACCTTGCTGCTTGATGTCCCTGTTACCGAAAGAGCAGAGACAACCGAAAATTCTTCGGTTTATTTCATCTCAAAAAAAACAGTAGTGGACCTATTGAACGAGCATGACTACTTAAACA
>NZ_JAELUC010000275.1 GCF_016429155.1 Pedobacter sp. ASV12
TACCGCAGACCATGATAATCCGTTTGATTTTTATCATCAATTATACGGAGGTTATCTCCCTTCATCAAATGCTCGCTGGTGCACGCGTAAACTAAAAATAGAACCGTTTGAAAATTACATCGGAGATACACCTACCATTTCCTATGTAGGAATAAGGGGTGATGAAGATCGAGAAGGTTATATTTCTACCAAATCAACAGTGCAGTCCATATTTCCTTTTCGTAGGAATATTTGGAGCGAGGAAGTAGTTGGCAGGATATTAAAAAATGAAAACCATGATCGGTTAAATTCTTTATACAAAGAGTTGCTAAGTAACTCTTTGTATGGTAGAGCCAAAGATATTATATCTTCTCCTATTTCTTCTTCATTCAATCAAGGCCAGAAGATGAATGCTTTGATGGGACTTGGTATTAAGGAGTTTAATCAAGTTGTTTTTCATTCATTAAAGGATACAAACCTGTCTCTTATACACATCTCCGAGCCCACGAGACA
>NZ_JAELUC010000276.1 GCF_016429155.1 Pedobacter sp. ASV12
ATACAACCACATGTCGTGGTTAGTCGGCAGCGTCAGATGTGTATAAGAGACAGCGGTTGAACCATGCTTTGCAAACTTAACCATGTCTACCGAAGGTATTAATGAAGTTAACAGTTCAGCAGCCACAAGCTCCGTTATAGACGCCCTTGTTAAATTATTGCCTTTCATTATTTCGGCATAACATGCATCAGCAATTTCCTTATTACCGTAACCTATATTTACAGAACGTAACCCCATTCCATAGTCCAGGTATTTTCTTCCATCAGGACCAAATACATAAGCACCCTCTCCACGCTCCAATATAGCGGGTGCATTGGAAGGAAACTGATCATCTCCTCGAGAGTAAGTATGTGCACCCCCTGGTATTACCTTATGCAACCTGTCTTTAAATTCCTGATTCATAATTACTTAAATATTTTTTCTATATCAAATATATTCTTTTCGATTAAAAAACTGGCAAATTGACAATCAATTTGTTCATCTATCTCT
>NZ_JAELUC010000277.1 GCF_016429155.1 Pedobacter sp. ASV12
CTTCTGGCACGCCGGGTACGCCTGGTTCCGGCCAGCCCGGCGCTCCCGGCGCTGGCATCACGGTAGTGACCAACGACAGCGGCACCTGGGTCTACAACCCTACAACAAATACCTGGACCAACATCAATGGTCCGAAGGGGGATAAAGGCGACAAGGGCGATGCCGGCGTGGTTGGCGTTCAGGGCCTTCCGGGCACTTCTGGCACGCCGGGTACGCCTGGTTCCGGCCAGCCCGGCGCTCCCGGCGCTGGCATCACGGTAGTGACCAACGACAGCGGCACCTGGGTCTACAACCCTACAACAAATACCTGGACCAACATCAACGGTCCGAAGGGGGATAAAGGCGACAAGGGCGATGCCGGTGCGACAGGTGCCCAAGGTCCAAAAGGGGATACCGGTGCCCAAGGTTTGAAAGGAGATAAAGGCGATACGGGAGCTGCCGGTCCTGCTGGTGCTACTGGCCCCGCCGGTGCGACAGGTGCCC
>NZ_JAELUC010000278.1 GCF_016429155.1 Pedobacter sp. ASV12
CCCCCCCCCCCCCCCCCCCCCCCCCCCCCCCTTTTCAAGCAGAAGACGGCATACGCGATCATGAGTACTGTCTCGTGGGCTCGGAGATGTGTATAAGAGACAGCACCTACCCCGCTCCAACCACCGGGAACAAAAGCATCAACTCCAAAATAGATTGCTGATATCGGAGCGCCTATTTTCGTTAATCCTACCAACCCCATAATCGTATTTAATGCAAATTTACCTCCAGATATTTCTCCCTCTCTATATGCCGCATAATCTAACACAACCGACCCAGCAAGCATTATAGGATTGACAAACTCGAAAACCCGACTAGCTTTAAAAAGTTTATTACTACTAACCGCCGTTGCTAAAATACCTTGCACAAATTTTATCTTACTGCCCGTATCGTAATAATCTCGAAAGAAATTATCATTACTTGAAGTCATTACCAGTGGATTATTCCCAAACATGACTTTTTCCAACGCATGGCTAAATCTATCC
>NZ_JAELUC010000027.1 GCF_016429155.1 Pedobacter sp. ASV12
CCCCCCCCCCCCCCCCCCCCCCCCCCCCCCCCCCCCCCCCCCCCCCCCCCCCTTTTTAGATGTGTATAAGAGACAGAGATTGAAGGTGGTTGGACAGATGTTGACATTATTATCACTACTCCTGCTTGTATGGCAAAAGTAGGTAAACTGGGCCGTGTTTTAGGTCCACGTAACCTGATGCCAAACCCTAAGTCGGGTACAGTAACCAACGAAGTTGGTAAAGCTGTTACTGATGTAAAAGGCGGTAAGATTGATTTTAAAGTTGACAAAACTGGTATCATCCATGCTTCGATAGGAAAAGTATCATTCTCAGCAGAGAAAATATATGAAAATGCGTTAGAAGTACTTCAAACCATTTCAAAATTAAAGCCTTCTGCTGCAAAAGGAACTTATTTTAAAAGCATTCACGTGTCTTCTACAATGAGTCCTGGAATTGCAATCGAAACTAAATCAGTAGCGGGGATCTAATTATGAACAGAGAAGAAAAACAAGAAGTAGTTTTAGCTCTTCAAGAGAAAATGCAGGAGTTTGGCAATTTTTACATTGCTGATACCTCAAGCTTATCTGTTGAAAATGTAAATAACATCCGTCGCAAATGTTTCGAGAACGGTATCGAAATGAAAGTTGCCAAGAATACTTTGATCAAAATTGCGATCGAAGGATTGGAAGGCGATGCATCTGAGATATTCCCGGCATTAAAAGGCCAGTCGGCCTTGTTGTTCTCAAAAGTAGGTAATGGTCCAGCTAAGCTGATCAAAGCCTTGAGAAAAACATCTGACAAGCCAGTGCTTAAAGCAGCTTACATCGAGTCGGCGATTTATGTTGGCGATAACCAATTGGATTCACTAATCACCATCAAGTCGAGAGAAGAATTGATCGGAGATATCGTTGGTCTATTGCAATCACCAGCTAAAAACGTAATCTCGGCATTGAAATCGAGCGGAGGCAAACTTGCAGGTATAGTTAAAACACTACAAGAAAGAGAAGGTTAACGAAGTCCTTTAGAAAATCGTTATAAATTAAAATC
This sequence comes from Pedobacter sp. ASV12, assembly GCF_016429155.1. Classification (GTDB taxonomy): domain Bacteria; phylum Bacteroidota; class Bacteroidia; order Sphingobacteriales; family Sphingobacteriaceae; genus Pedobacter. Next base: position 1,028 of record NZ_JAELUC010000027.1, read on the forward strand.
ATTAAGTAAAATTTTTAAAAATCTATAAAATGGCAGATTTAAAAGCGTTTGCTGAGCAATTAGTAAACTTAACAGTTAAAGAAGTTAATGAGTTAGCTCAAATCTTAAAAGACGAGTATGGTATTGAGCCTGCAGCAGCAGCTGTAGCTATTGCTGGTCCTGCAGCTGGTGGTTCTGATGCTCCTGCAGCTGAAGAGAAAACATCATTTGATGTAATCTTGAAAGATGCTGGTGGTCAAAAATTAGCAGTTGTTAAATTGGTAAAAGACCTAACTGGCCTAGGCTTGAAAGAAGCTAAAGACCTAGTTGACGGTGCACCTAAAGAATTGAAAGCTGGTGTTGCTAAAGACGAGGCTGAAGCTTTGAAAAAACAATTAGAAGAAGCTGGAGCTACAGTTGAGATTAAGTAATCACTTAATTTCAATAAACCTTTAAGAAAAGACTCCGACTATTAAGTCGGAGTCTATTCCTGTTTATGAACATTGCATCTTGTTTGGTTGGTGCAGGTGTTCCCGAAAGCAAACCAAACTAATAGTTTATTCTTAAACTAAATTAAATTTAGTCCCTTGGCAAATAAAGTCGACCAAAGAGTAAATTTTGCACGTAGTAAGCATATCATAGATTATCCAGATTTTCTGGATGTGCAGTTGCAATCATTTAAAGAATTTTTTCAGATCGAAACTACTTCAGACAACCGTCACACCGAAGGTTTGTTTAAGGTATTCGCTGAGAATTTCCCGATTACAGATTCAAGGAACATCTTTGTTCTTGAATTCTTAGATTATTTTATTGACCCGCCGCGTTATGACATTCCAGAATGTATTGATCGTGGGTTAACTTACAGTGTTCCGTTGAAGGCAAAGCTGAAGCTTTCTTGTAACGATGCAGAACACGAGGATTTTGAAACCATCATTCAGGACGTATACCTGGGAACCATTCCTTATATGACTCCCAAAGGTACCTTCGTGATCAATGGTGCCGAGCGCGTTATCGTATCTCAGCTCCACAGGTCGCCAGGTGTGTTCTTCGGCCAAAGCCGCCACACCAACGGTACCAAGTTGTACTCTGCCCGTGTGATTCCTTTCAAAGGTTCTTGGATCGAGTTCGCTACAGACGTTAACAACGTGATGTACGCCTATATCGACCGTAAGAAAAAGTTCCCGGTAACCACCTTGTTGCGTGCCATCGGTTACGATTCTGATAAAGACATCTTGGAGCTTTTCGATTTAGCTGACGAAGTAAAAGTGAGCAAATCTGGCTTGAAGAAATTTATCGGGCGTAAATTGGCAGCAAGGGTTTTAAGAAAATGGGTTGAAGATTTCGTAGACGAGGATACAGGTGAGGTGGTTTCGATTGACCGTAACGAAGTGATCTTAGACAGGGATACCGTTTTAGAAGACGACCATATCGATATGATCATTGATGCAGGCGTAAAAACCATTATCTTGTCAAAAGACGATGGTGCCTCTCAAGCCGATTATACCATTATATATAATACCTTACAAAAAGATACTTCAAACTCTGAAAAAGAGGCTGTGGAGAACATCTATCGTGCTTTGCGTAACGCAGAACCACCTGATGAGGAAACAGCAAGAGGTATCATCGAACGTTTGTTCTTCTCGGATAAACGTTATGACCTGGGCGATGTAGGCAGATACCGCATCAACCGCAAGCTGAAAATGGATACGCCTGATGACGTTAAGGTTTTAACCAAAGACGACATCATTGCGATTGTTAAGTATTTGATCAAATTAATCAACTCTAAAGAAGAGGTGGATGATATCGATCACTTGTCTAACCGTCGTGTACGTACCGTAGGTGAGCAATTGTACGCACAGTTTGGTGTAGGTTTGGCCCGTATGGCCAGAACGATCCGCGAGCGTATGAACATCCGCGACAACGAGGTGTTTACACCAACAGACTTGATCAATGCCCGTACTTTATCGTCGGTGATCAACTCGTTCTTTGGTACCAACCAGCTTTCGCAGTTCATGGACCAAACCAATCCTTTGGCAGAGATTACGCACAAACGTCGTCTGTCGGCCTTAGGTCCAGGCGGTCTATCCCGCGAACGTGCAGGTTTCGAGGTTCGTGACGTTCACTATACGCACTACGGTCGTTTGTGTACCATCGAAACACCAGAGGGACCAAACATCGGTTTGATTTCGTCTTTGTGTGTTCACGCCAAAATCAACAACCTGGGTTTCATCGAAACGCCTTACAAAAAAGTAGTTGAAGGTGTGGTAGCAGTTGACGAAGACGTAATTTACCTGTCGGCAGAAGACGAAGACGGTAAAACCATTGCACAGGCCAACGCCGAGTATGATGATAAAGGTAACTTTACCACCCCTCGCGTTAAAGCCCGTTACGAAGGTGACTTCCCGATTATCGAGCCTGAGAAATTAGACTTGATGGACATTGCACCAAACCAGATTACCTCGATTGCGGCATCGTTGATTCCTTTCTTGGAGCACGATGATGCGAACAGGGCTTTGATGGGATCGAACATGCAGCGCCAAGCGGTGCCATTGTTGCGTCCTGAAGCGCCAATTGTAGGTACAGGATTGGAAGGCCGCGTAGCACGCGACTCGAGAACCCTGATCAATGCAGAGGGCGAGGGTGTGGTTGAATATGTAGATGCCAACGAAATCACCATCAAATATGTAAGAAACGAGTCAGATCGTTTGGTTTCATTTGAAGGCGATAGCAAAACATATAGACTAACCAAGTTCAAAAAAACCAACCAAAATACTTGTATCAACTTGAAGCCGATTGTTAAAAAAGGCCAGAAAGTAACCAAAGGTCAAGTGCTTTGCGAAGGTTATGCCACCGAAAACGGCGAATTGGCCTTGGGAAGAAACTTGAAAGTAGCTTTCATGCCTTGGCAAGGATATAACTTTGAGGATGCGATCGTAATCAACGAGCGTATTGTGAGAGACGATATCTTTACCTCATTGCATATCGAAGAGTTTGAATTGGAGGTACGCGATACCAAACGTGGAGAAGAGGAATTGACACCAGATATCCCTAACGTATCGGAAGAAGCGACCAAAGATCTAGACGAAAACGGTATTATCCGTATCGGTGCCGAAGTGAAAGAAGGCGATATCCTAATTGGTAAAATTACGCCAAAAGGAGAGTCTGATCCTTCGCCAGAAGAGAAATTGCTTCGCGCCATTTTCGGCGATAAAGCCGGCGACGTGAAAGATGCTTCGTTAAAAACACCACCTTCGATCAAAGGTGTGGTAATTGATACCAAATTGTTCTCAAGAGCTAAGAAAACCACTAAAGCAGAGGAAAAATCAGCCATTGAGAAACTAGATAAGAAATACAATTTAGCTGTAGAGAACCTTAAAAACGAGTTAGTTGACAAGTTGTTCCAAATTGTAAACGGCAAAACATCGCAAGGTGTATTCAACGTATACAAAGAACTATTGGTAGCTAAAGGTGCTAAGTTTACCCAAAAGATTTTGGCCGACCTAGAGTATGCGCACATCAATCCATACAAATGGACTACTGATGACGACAAAAATGACCAGATCAAAATGTTGTTGCATAACTACGGCATCCGCGTAAACGAAGAATTAGGTGCTTATAAACGCGACAAATTTGCAGTAAGCGTGGGCGATGAGCTCCCTTCGGGAATTGTTCAGATGGCGAAAGTTTATGTAGCTAAAAAACGTAAATTAAAAGTAGGTGATAAGATGGCAGGCCGTCACGGTAACAAGGGTATTGTGGCCCGTATCGTACGCGACGAGGATATGCCATTCTTAGACGACGGAACACCGGTTGATATCGTGTTGAACCCACTGGGCGTACCTTCACGTATGAACTTGGGCCAGATCTACGAAACCGTATTGGCCTGGGCCGGTAAAGAATTGGGCGTTAAATTTGCAACCCCAATCTTCGATGGTGCCAAGCACGATGAGGTAGAAGAGTGGATTGCCAAAGCAGGCATTCCGGCTTCGGGTAGAACTTACTTGAACAATGGTTTAACAGGCGAGAAATTCGATCAGCCGACTACAGTAGGTATCATCTATATGCTCAAACTGGGTCACATGGTTGATGATAAGATGCACGCACGTTCTATCGGACCATACTCCTTGATTACGCAACAGCCATTGGGTGGTAAAGCCCAGTTCGGTGGTCAGCGTTTTGGTGAGATGGAGGTTTGGGCACTAGAGGCATTTGGTGCCGCTAATATCCTTCAAGAAATCCTGACTGTGAAGTCTGATGATGTAATTGGAAGGGCCAAAACTTACGAAGCCATTGTTAAAGGCGAAAACCTGCCAACGCCTGGCGTACCAGAATCGTTCAACGTATTGGTACACGAGCTTCGCGGCTTAGGTTTGGATATTACGTTAGACTAATAGAATGAAAGAATGAGTGAATGAGTGAATGGCGTCTGTTATTTACTCATTCAATCACTCAATCCTTCAATCATTAAAGAAAGAAATATGTCTTACAAAAAGGATAATAAATTAAAAAGCAATTTCACCTCGATTACCATTAGCTTGGCATCGCCCGAGAATATCTTGGAGCGCTCAAGTGGTGAGGTGTTAAAACCTGAGACCATTAACTACCGTACCTACAAGCCTGAACGCGATGGTTTGTTTTGCGAGCGTATTTTTGGTCCGGTAAAAGATTACGAATGCCACTGTGGCAAGTACAAACGTATCCGTTATAAAGGTATTGTTTGCGACCGTTGCGGCGTTGAGGTAACCGAGAAAAAAGTGCGTAGAGAGCGTATGGGCCACATCAATTTGGTGGTTCCTGTAGCGCATATCTGGTATTTCCGCTCATTGCCTAACAAAATCGGATACCTTTTAGGTTTGCCAACCAAAAGACTGGACTTGATCATTTACTACGAGCGTTATGTAGTAATCCAAGCAGGTTTAATGGCTGAGCAAGGCATCCAGTACATGGATTTCCTAACCGAAGAAGAGTATTTGGACATCTTGGACAAGCTGCCTAAAGAAAACCAATACCTTGACGATAAAGACCCTAATAAATTCGTTGCCAAAATGGGTGCCGAAGCCTTAGAAGACTTATTGAAACGTATTGACTTAGATACTTTGTCTTACGATTTGCGTCACCAGGCGGCTAATGAAACTTCGCAGCAACGTAAAAACGAGGCTTTAAAACGTCTTCAAGTTGTAGAAGCTTTCCGTGGTTCGCAAACCCGTATCGAGAACAACCCGGAGTGGATGATCATCAAGATCGTTCCGGTTATTCCGCCAGAGTTGCGTCCGTTGGTGCCATTAGAAGGTGGCCGTTTCGCTACTTCAGATTTGAACGATTTGTATCGTCGTGTAATTATCCGTAACAACCGTTTAAAACGTTTGATCGAGATCAAAGCACCTGAGGTAATCTTGCGTAACGAAAAACGTATGTTGCAGGAAGCTGTAGATTCGTTGTTCGATAACTCGCGTAAGGTTAATGCGGTTAAAACCGAAGGTAACCGTGCCTTGAAATCGCTTTCAGACATCTTGAAAGGTAAACAAGGTCGTTTCCGTCAGAACTTATTGGGTAAACGTGTAGATTACTCTGCCCGTTCGGTAATTGTTGTAGGTCCAAACCTTAAATTACACGAATGCGGTTTGCCAAAAGATATGGCTGCTGAATTATTCAAACCGTTCATTATTCGCAAGATGATTGAAAGAGGTGTGGTTAAAACAGTAAAATCAGCCAAGAAAATCGTAGATAGAAAAGATCCATTGGTATGGGATATCCTCGAAAACGTATTGAAAGGACACCCGGTATTGCTTAACCGTGCACCTACGTTGCACAGATTGGGTATCCAGTCTTTCCAGCCTAAATTGGTTGAAGGTAAAGCGATCCAATTGCACCCGTTAGTTTGTACCGCCTTCAACGCGGATTTTGACGGTGACCAGATGGCAGTTCACTTACCGTTGGGTAATGCTGCAATTTTGGAAGCCCAAGTACTCATGTTAGCGGCGCACAACATCTTGAACCCTGCAAACGGTACACCGATTACAGTACCTTCGCAAGATATGGTTTTGGGTCTTTATTACATTACTAAAGGCCGTAGAACCGATGCTTCACGTGTAGTGAAGGGCCAAGATTCGTCATTCTATTCTCCAGAAGAGGTAATTATTGCCTACAACGAGAAAAAAGTTGATTTGCACGCTTTTATCAAGGTAAAAGTGAACGTAAAACAAGAGGATGGCACCATCGTTAACAAATTAACAGAAACTACGGTTGGTAGGGTATTGTTTAACCAATTGGTACCAGAAGAAGTAGGTTATATCAACGAACTATTAACCAAGAAATCTTTAAGGGATATCATTGGTGAAGTAGTAAAAATGACTGGTATGGCCCGTTCGGCCAGGTTCTTGGATGACATCAAAGAACTAGGTTTCCAAATGGCATTTAGAGGCGGTTTATCGTTCAACTTACAAGACGTAAACATTCCTGTAGAGAAACATGCGCTATTGGAACAAGCCGCTGCCGAAGTTGAAGAGGTAAGAAACAACTATAACATGGGTTTCATTACCAACAACGAACGCTACAACCAAATTATCGATATCTGGACCCGTATCAACAACCGTTTAACTACGTTTGTAATGACGCAGCTGGCCAACGATAACCAAGGTTTCAACTCTGTTTATATGATGCTTGACTCTGGAGCCCGTGGTTCTAAAGAGCAGATCCGTCAGTTGGCAGGGATGAGGGGATTGATGGCGAAACCACAAAAATCAGGTTCTGGTGGCGAGATTATCGAAAACCCGATCCTTTCAAACTTTAAAGAAGGTTTATCTGTATTAGAGTACTTTATCTCTACCCACGGTGCCCGTAAAGGTTTGGCGGATACGGCCTTGAAAACAGCTGATGCGGGTTACCTGACCCGTCGTTTGCACGATGTTGCCCAAGATATGATCGTTAACGCAGTTGACTGCGGTACGTTGAGAGGGATGTATACTACAGCCTTGAAAGACAACGAGGATATTGTGGAACCATTATATGAAAGAATTTTGGGCCGTACTTCGCTGCACGATGTATTTAACCCGCTAAACGGCGAGTTATTGGTTGGTGCTGGCGAAGATATCAACGAAGACGTTGCGAAAGCAATCGAAGAGTCTCCGTTAGAAGGCATCGAAATCCGTTCGGTATTAACCTGCGAAAACAAACGCGGTGTTTGTGCCCTTTGCTATGGCCGTAACTTGGCTTCTGGCAAACGTGTTCAAACCGGCGAGGCTGTAGGTGTAATTGCCGCACAGTCGATCGGTGAGCCGGGTACACAGTTAACACTTCGTACTTTCCACGTGGGTGGTACCGCATCTAACATTGCGGCCGAATCTCAACTCAATGCCAAATTTGATGGCGTAATCGAGTTCGAGAACCTACGTACGGTAGAAACGGTAACAGAAGATGGTAAAATCGATATCGTGTTGGGCCGTTCGGGCGAGTTCAAAATCGTAGAACCAGGTACCAATAAAGTAATTGTGAGCAATAACATTCCTTACGGTGCATTCTTGTACGTAAAAGAAGGCGATACCATTGCCAAAGGCGACAAGATCTGCTCATGGGATCCATATAACGCGGTAATTATCTCTGAATTTGCAGGTAAGATCGAGTTCGAAGCCATCGTTGAGGGGGTAACCTTCCGTGAAGAGTCTGACGAGCAAACCGGTCACCGCGAGAAAGTAATTATCGATACCCGCGATAAAACCAAAAACCCTTCCATCCGTGTGGTTGACAAAAAAGGCGATTTGGTAAGAGCTTACAACATTCCGGTAGGTGCACACATTTCGGTTGACGAAGGCGAAGGAATCCAACCAGGTCAAATCTTGGCAAAAATCCCTCGTGCTACTGGTAAAACCCGAGATATTACGGGTGGTTTGCCACGTGTAACCGAGTTGTTCGAAGCACGTAACCCATCTAACCCTGCGGTAGTAACCGAGATTGATGGTGTGGTAACCTTAGGTGGCGTGAAACGTGGTAACCGCGAGATTACCATCGAATCGAAAGATGGAGAAGTTAAAAAATACCTGGTGCCACTATCAAAACACATTTTGGTACAGGATAACGACTTCGTGAAAGCAGGTATGCCATTATCTGACGGATCGATTTCTCCAGCTGATATTCTAGCCATCAAAGGACCGGCAGCGGTACAGGAATACCTGGTAAATGGTATCCAAGAGGTTTACCGTTTGCAAGGGGTGAAAATCAACGATAAGCACTTTGAGGTTATCGTACACCAAATGATGCAGAAAGTACACATTGAAGATCCAGGAGATACCCGTTTCTTAGAAAACGACTCGGTAGACCGTTGGGACTTCATGGAAGAGAACGACGAAATCTACGACAAAAAAGTAGTGGTAGAAGCCGGCGACTCGACTGCAGTAAAACCAGGCCAGATCATTTCATTGCGTAAGCTAAGAGACGAAAACTCTCAATTGAAACGCAAAGACATGAAACAAGTTGAAGTGCGCGATGCCAAACCGGCAACCGCAAGTTCAATCCTGCAAGGTATTACCCGTGCATCGTTGGGAACCAAATCGTTTATCTCTGCGGCATCGTTCCAGGAAACTACTAAAGTACTGAATGAAGCGGCTATCGCAGGTAAACGCGATAACATGCTAGGCTTGAAAGAAAACGTAATTGTTGGTCACTTGATCCCTTCAGGTACTGGCGTACGTGGCTACGAGCGTATCATTGTAGGTTCGCAAGAAGAATACGATAAATTGTTGGCTTCGAAACAAGAAGAAGTAGAAGCTTAATCAATTCGCATATTTCTAATCAAAGTCCCTCCCCAACCGGAGGGACTTTTTTGTTTGGCGCTCGGTTAAACAGCAAGTTTTTTGGCTATATTTGGCTCAAAATCTAACCAATTATGCGCCTCTTATACCCGAAGCTTCTGCCTTTTCTTTTGTTGCTGACCTTGGTTTCCTGTAACAAAAAAGATCCGAAACCCGAAGAACAGGCTAATAAAAAACTAACTAAAATCATAAACGTAGATCTGACAACCGGAGCAGAAACAACGCTATGGGAGTTTACCTACAACCCAAACAACCAAATAAGTACTGCGGTAGGTGGCGATGGCCGATTTGTATTGACCTACGATGCAGGTGGTAGGTTATCGGGGATAGCAAAAACTTACAACTTTGACAATATTACATCAACGTTCAGTTTTGAATATGATGGGCAGGGAAGAAGAACCAGGCAGACCGAAGTTATGAAATACGGCAATGCGCCAAATGTGGTGACCAATGTAAATACTTTTGAGTACGACAACAATAACAGGAGAACCAAGTGGGTCCGCAATTCTACAACATTTGAGTATGTATGGAGCGGAGAAAATGTAACAGAGTTAAAAATGAATGAAAGTGGTGTGCGAACTTACGTCTACCAGAATCCTCTATACGATAATAAACACAATCAATTTTACGACCGTGCCGATGAATTGGAAACGATTGGATTTTTATTTGCAAGGTGCAAGAACAATTCTTTGGGAGAAACGACCATAAATCCAGATGGCTCAACAAGCACGTCCACGATTGCCAGAAACTATAATTCTTTAGGCTATCCTACAGAAGCAACTTTTTCAAGTGCTGGAAAGGTAACTTCAAAAATCAAATACTACTACGCACCCTAACTGAAATTCGAGTATTGAATGAGATAGGCTTGTTAATGAAAAGTTGAGAAGGGTTTTATCTAATAAATCGTTTATTCAATTGTTAAAATAATTGCTTGTAAGCTCGTGCAAACTATTAGCTTTGTTTTATGGAAGAGCAACAAAACGAAAATCAACTGAACATAGAGCTTTCTGAAGAAATTGCAGAAGGTATTTTTTCTAACCTGGCCATCATTACCCACTCTAACACCGAGTTTGTATTGGATTTTATCCGTGTAATGCCAGGCGTGCCAAAGGCAAAAGTAAAATCGAGGATTATCCTTACCCCAGAGCATACCAAAAGGCTGCTACAGGCCATGCAGGATAACGTTGAGAAATTCGAAGCCATTAATGGCCGTATCAAGACCCAAGAAGAGCCTCCGGGCTTTCCGATGAACTTTGGCGGGCCTACGGCGCAGGCTTAATCAGGTTGGCTAATTGGTGTGTTTGCCAATTAGCTGATTTTTCCCTCTATAAAAGAAATTATTCTTTCTAGTTCATCAGGCTCAAACCAGGTCGTGTCTTCGTCGCGCCTGAACCAGGTCAATTGACGTTTGGCAAACCTGCGTGTGTTTTGCTTGATCATGGCTACAGCCTGCTCCAAATCTGTTTTGCCATCTAGGTAGTCGAACAGTTCCGAATAGCCTACCGTGTTGAGGGCGTTGTACTGGCGATAGGGAACTAGGCTTTTGACTTCTTCCAACAAGCCGGCCTGCATCATCAAATCAACCCGATGGTTGATGCGCTCATACAATAAGGCCCGGTCAGTGTTTAAGCCTATTTTGATAATGTTAAATGGTCTTTGCTTTTTAGTGGCGGTGAGCATCGAACTGAGCTTTTTTCCGGTAGAGAGCACCACTTCCAAACCCCTGATCATGCGTTGCGGATTTGATTGGTCTACCTTTTCATAATATTCGGGATCGAGCTTCTGCAATTGCTTTCTGATGGGCTCGATGCCTTCGTTGGCAAATTGCTGGTTCAGTTGTGTGCGAATAGCTAAATCGATTTCCGGCATTTCGTCTAGGCCCTTGCAAATGGCATCGATGTATAGTCCTGAGCCCCCAACCATAATCAGCTGGTCGTGTTTTTGGAAAAGTGTTTCCATTAAGCGGAGCGCTTCTGTTTCAAAATCGCCGGTGCTGAAAAGCGTGCTTACCGAATGCGAATCGATAAAATGATGGGGTGCTTCGGCCAGTTCCTCTATGGAAGGCTTGGCCGTGCCGATATGCATTTCCCTAAAAAACTGCCGCGAATCAGCCGAAATGATTTCGATTTGGTAATGCTTGGCCAATTGAATGGCCAAGGCGGTTTTACCTATGGCAGTTGGCCCTACTACAACAATTAAGGTCTTTTGTGGCATGGGCTTGTTCATTTTGGGTTTTAGGATTACGGTCTTCGATTGGCATGAAGGTGCCCCAAATCAAAGAATTAACCAAATTTGGTTAATAATCGTCTTTATCGCTGTGGCCGTAGTCGTCTTCGTAATCGTCGCCACTAGAGAACTCGTCGTTTTCATCTTCGCTCTCCTCTTCTTCTTCGTCAACTTCCTCGGCGTTGATGCCTCTGCCCCCCATGGCTTCCAGTTCTTCGGCATCTTCGGGCACAAAATCCATTTCGTTCAAAAAGTCGAAGTCGCCAGAAGATGTACTGCTGGCCGCAAAGCTTCCAACATTGGTCTTATCAATAATTTTAGGCGCTTCTCCGATGCTCTTAACCAAGAAGGGATATTCGATGTTTGGATCGTTTTCCAAAATGATCTTGATCAGCTCCACATGGAAATCGTAAGGGCGCTCGAAATTGTAAATGTAATAGAACTTTTGGTGCGGATCATCGATAAAGCTGCTCAGTTTAGAGTTTTCCATCAATTTAACGCCATTGTCTATTTTGCGCTGGTTAGGCAGGATGGCAATTTCCTCTCCCTTAATCCAGTTGTCGGTACTTACGTAAAAAGAAGATGATTTATCGGCGTTATAACCTGTAGAGCGGTGGATTGCCCTATGCAAATCTTCAAAAGTTTGAGTGGTTTTAATGTCGATTTCTCTTACGATGTCGTCAAAATCCTCAAAAGAAATTCTAAATCTATAAATTGCCATTGCGCTGTTCTGTTTCTGGCTGTAAAATTAAGAAATAAAAAATAATTTTAAGAGCGTACTTCTACCTAGGTTTGGCCAAATAGATTAAAATCGAACTTTTTCTTACAACTATTTTAATTTTTGGCACAACTGTACTTGCTTTCTTCGGTAAGAATATTTATACTTGGTTACACACAAATACACACAAATGAAAAATCTACAATTCAAAAAAAGGCATTTACTGATGCCTTATGCAAGGACCCTCATGGCCTTGCTGCTGATGGGCTGGCTTTTGCCGGCGAGTGCGCAGGTTTCGGTCGACAGGAACGAAATAGACTACTACAATAACGTTTTCGCTATCCTGAATGGAAGGTTTAAGACGGTTGGCCATACCGATATCACCTATTACACCGGCGATTTTTACCCTGAAATCAAAGGCAAGATCAAATCTATCGGCGATACCGAGATCACTTACTATACCGGCGACTTCTATCCCGAAATAAAGGGAAAGGTTAAATCTGTTGGTCCTACCGAGATTACCTATTATACCGGCGATTTTTATCCTGAAATTAAGGGCAGGCTCAAATCAATCGGCAAAACAGCAATTGTTTATTACACCGGCGATTTCTATCCGGAGCTGAAGGGCCGCCTCAAATCGATCGGCAAAACCGAAGTAACTTATTATACCGGCGATTTCTATCCGGAAATCAAAGGCAGATTGAAATCTGTGGGCAATATTGCCATCAGCTATTATACGGGCGATTTTTATCCCGAGATCAAGGGCAAGCTGAAATCCGTTGGCCAAGCCGAAATTACCTACTATACCGGCGATTTTTATCCAGAACTGAAAGGAAAGGTAAAATCGGTTAGCGGCAATTTTCCAGAAGGCATTTTATTCCTTTTCCCCGACCTGGGCCTGATGAATTAAAGACGCTGAAAAGGCCTGGACTTAGATCCGGGTCTTTTTGTTTGCAGGTAGTTTATGGTTTGACCACTTGGACCAAGCCTAATTCCTTGGCTTTTTCGAGCATAAAATGAAATGCTTCTTCGTAGCTGTTTTTGATTTCGCCTTCTAGAATGGCTTCCCTGATGGCATTTTTGAGCAGGCCCACTTCGCGACCGGCAGCCAAACCAAAGGTTTCCATAATGTCGTTGCCCGAAATTGGCGGCTGCCAATTACGCAGTTGATCGCGCTCTTCAACATCTTTTAGCTTTTGCTTAACCAGCTCGAAGTTGTTGCGGTATTTCTTGATTTTGTATTCGTTCTTGGTGGTTACATCGGCATTGCACAACAACATGAGGCTTTCTATTTCTTCGCCGGCTTCGAAAAGCAACCGCCTAACGGCCGAATCGGTTACTTTTTCCTGTGCCAGTACAATCGGGCGCAGGTGCAGCTGTACCAGTTTCTGCACAAACTTCATCTTTTCGTTGAGTGGCAGTTTAAGCTGTGCAAATATTTGGGGCACCATACGGGCACCTTTGTCTTCGTGGCCATGAAAAGTCCAGCCGTGGCCTTCTTCGAAGCGCTTGGTGGCTGGTTTGGCAATGTCGTGCAAAATGGCGGCCCAGCGTAGCCATAAGTCGTCGGAAGTTTCGCAAATATTGTCGAGTACCTGCAAAGTGTGGTAAAAATTGTCTTTATGGCCTTTGCCTCTAATGATTTCTACGCCATATAGATTGGCCATTTGCGGAAAAATGAGGTGCAAGAGACCGGTATCGAACAAATAATTAAAGCCAATAGAAGGTTGTTTGGCTAAGATGATCTTATTCAGTTCGTCGGTTATCCGCTCTTTAGAAACAATGCTGATTCTTTCTTTTTGGCTTTTGATGGCCTGTATGGCGGTTTCGTCTATGCTAAAACCTAATTGCGTAGCAAAACGGATGGCCCGCATCATGCGCAATGGATCGTCTGAAAAAGTAATTTCAGGATCGAGAGGGGTGCGGATCAGCTTGTGCTCCAGATCGGCCAGGCCAGCAAAAGGATCAACCAAGCTGCCATAAGTTGCTGGATTGAGGGAAATGGCCAAAGCGTTGATGGTAAAATCCCTGCGCAATTGGTCGTCTTCCAAAGTGCCGTTCTCTACGATGGGCTTGCGCGAATTGGCCCGATAGGATTCTTTCCTGGCGCCTACAAATTCGATTTCCAAATCGTTGTATTTGAGCATGGCGGTACCGAAGTTCTTAAAAACGGCTACTTTGGTACCCAGGTGCAGCCCCACTTTTTCGGCAAACTCGATGCCATTGCCGAGCACCACAATGTCGATGTCTTTGGATGGACGGTTTAAGAACAAGTCGCGAACAAAACCGCCAATAACATAAGCTTCTGTTTGGGTTTGCGCCACGGTTTGCGCCAATACCTTGAATATGGGATTTTGTAGGTGCTCTTGCATATCAAAACGAATTCGTCGGCTAGACTGATAAACAGCTTGAGAAAACCCAATATTGGTTAGGCGACGTAATCCGGCTACAAAAGTAATAAAATTACTTTCTTATCAATTCATATTGGCCCGATGGACCTAATTTTATAATGGTTGAAGGTTTTTTAACGGTGCGGTCGTCCTGGTCAATGTCTACAATCAGGTCTACTGCCGCTTTCACTTCTTCGCTGATCTGGTCGAAGAACTGTGGCGAGGGCTGGCCGCTGATATTGGCCGAAGTAGAAACAATCGGTTTGCGGAAACGCTGGAGCAGCTGTTCGCAGAATTCGTTCTTCACCACCCTAATGCCTACAGAACCATCGGCGTTGATTACATTCTTGGCTAAGTTCTTGGCACCTGAAAAGATGATGGTCAGCGGGTTTTCGGCATACTCAATGAGCTGGTAAGCCACGTCTGGAATTTCATTTACATAGCTCGGCAGCTTGTTGTCGGTATCTAAAAGCACAATAAGGCTTTTGTCGGCCGACCGGCCTTTGATGTCGTATATTTTGGCTACGGCGGCTTCGTTGGTAGCATCGCAGCCCAAACCCCAAATGGTATCTGTTGGGTAAAGGATTACGCCGCCTTCTTTGAGCACGGCCAAAGCCTTGTTGATTTCTTCTTTAAGCATGTGCATTCATTTCTGGGATAAATTTACGCCAAAATTCTGGATTATGCTTGAGTGGCGCATGGCAACCGAAAGGCAGGGTTTGCCCAAGCTGTCGATAGGCTATTTCGGGATGGAACTCTACCGCAAAATGCATGGCTTCCTGCCAGTCGGGAATACGGAAGCCGGTTTTGATTTTCGGCGCTTCCAGCGACCAGAATATATCTTCGTTAAAAGCGTCGCCTTCGGTGTGGGTGTAAGGTTTGAGCACAGCCGCATCAACTTGGTCTAATACCTGCAAAGCGGCCTGCACCTTACGCAGCGACAAGCCTCCGTTGCCTACCTTATTGTAGCGTTGGCCATAAAGCTTATTCTTTTTAAACACCAGTTTAAGTTGCTGCCAAAAGTTAAACAAGCCGTTTCTGTTCAATTTGTCGGGCCTGAACCAGGGTGCGCCTATATAATCGTAGTTTTTTTCGCACCATAGCTTGAGTTCGTCCTTAAAAAGATAGACATCTGCCTGGTGGATCAGGATATAATCGAACAAAGCAAAGGCCTTGTAAAAAGCCTTGGAAAGTAACAGCTGATTGTAGCCGCTAATGCCTTCAAAGAAATGTTTGGCAAAACGCTTCACTTCCAGTTGTTGCAGTTGCCCGTAAGCCTCGTCTATCTGCAGGCCCTCTGGGGCGACAATAACCTGTTTATGGCCTTGGGTTAGCCTCAAGCCGTTTTCCAAAAATGCCAATTCTAACGAACTGGGCACTTGATACAGCGGAAAAACAACTACACAGCTCATGGGGCAAGGGTTTTAAGGTAACAGTTCATCAATTGTTCGTTTACGATATCGTTGTTAAAACGCTGTACGTACTGCAGGCCTTTGGTTTTCATGTCGGCCTGTAGTTTTTCATCGGCCAGCACTTGATTAATGGCTTTGGCCAAGGCATTTACATCGTCTGGCGATACATATTTGCTGAACGGGCCACCGGCTTCTTCCAGGCAAGAGCCTGTAGCGGCTATGACGGGTACCTGACTGTAAAGCGCTTCGATAATCGGGATGCCAAAGCCCTCGTAATAAGAAGGCAATACAAACAGGCTCGCCAACCGATAAATAGCTGGTAAATGGCTAAAAGGCACGTTTTTTAAGAAAATTATCCGCTCGGTTAATCCAAGCTTGCTTATTTCCTGTTCTACCAATTTGGCGTAAGCCGTTGGCCGGCCAATGACAACGAGCTTGTAAATTGGGTTAACTGTTGGCAGGGCGCGAACCAATTGCAACAGGTTTTTGCGGCCTTCGATGGTTCCTACGTTCAAGATGTACTTTTCGGGTAGCTGATAGGTTTGCGTAACCTCCGCTTTAAGGTCGTCATTTACCGCTACCTTAAAACTGTCGTCGCAGCTTTGGTAAACTACGTCTATCCGGTTAGGGCTGATCTGGTAAAGCTCAACAATGTCCTGTTTGGTTTTCTCGCTGATGGCAATAATACGGTTGGCATGTTTACAGGCATATTGGCTTTTAAACCTGTAAAGCTGCCGGTCTATAAGCTTGTAGTATTGGGGCAGGCGCAAAAAAATCAGGTCGTGCATGGTTACAATGCTTTTGATGCCTGTTTTTGGTAGGCCAAAGGGGATTTCGTGGCTGAGGCCATGAAAAAGATCAAGCTGGTCTTTTACCAATTGTTCTTTGATGCCCAAACTGCGCCAGAACAACCTGGAACTCCCTTTTTGGGGTAATTCCAAATGGACGTTGCTGCTCGAAAACAAAGGCAGCTTGTGCAGTTTCTCCTTGATTTTTGGCGTATAGACAAAATATTGGTTTTCAGGAAACTGCTGCGCCAAATGTTCAATTAGCGAACGGCTATAATTGCCGAGGCCGGTTTGGTTATTGGCTGCCCGTTTGCCATCGTATCCAATTCTCATTCGATTGTTGTAGCGTTTAAAGGCTGAAAAGTTGGAACGTTACCCTGCTCAACCTTTCAACCTTCCAACAATTTTATACGGCTACATTATTTTCCCTTAATGCGTCATTAAGCGAAGTCTTTTTATCGGTTGATTCCTTGCGTTTGCCAATGATCAAGGCGCATGGAACCTGAAATTCGCCAGCTGGGAATTTTTTGGTGTAAGAGCCTGGAATTACAACCGAACGTGCCGGAACTACGCCTTTGTGTTCAACCGGTTTTTCGCCGGTTACGTCAATAATTTTGGTCGATGCAGTTAAGACTACGTTAGCTCCCAATACGGCTTCTTTCTCTACGCGAACGCCTTCAACCACAATGGCTCTCGAACCGATAAAGCAATCGTCTTCAATAATAACAGGTGCGGCCTGTACCGGCTCTAAAACACCGCCAATCCCAACGCCACCGCTTAAGTGTACGCGTTTGCCAATTTGGGCACATGAGCCTACGGTTGCCCAGGTATCAACCATGGTACCCTCGTCTACATAAGCGCCAATGTTTACGTAAGAAGGCATCATGATCACGCCTTTGGCCAAGTAGGCGCCATAACGGGCAATGCCATGAGGGACTACGCGTACGCCGCTTTCTTTATAGTTGGTTTTCAGCTCCATTTTGTCGTGGAAAACAAAAGGGCCAACCTTAATTTCTTTCATTTCCTTGATTGGGAAATACAGGATCACGGCTTTCTTGATCCATTCGTTAATTCCCCAGCTATTTAAAACAGGCTCTGCAACGCGCAATTCGCCTTTGTCTAATCTTAAAATTACTTCTTCTATCGCTTCGCAATAGTTATTATAGGCTAATAAAGATCTATCTTCCCAAGCGGCTTCTACTAACTTTTTTAATTCTCCAATCATGGCTGTTTTTAAATTTTTTACAAAATAAATCAATTTTATGTATTGAACATTGTTTTCGTTGGTTTAATTTTGATTTTCGCCCAATACAACCGTCGCTTAAATGCAAGGAGCTAACAACGGATTTATATTTTTTGTTCTGGGCAATTGTTCGTTGCGCGGTTTGCGTATTTTTGAACGTTTATGGAAGAGAAATTAAGAATAGACAAATATTTGTGGGCCATTAGGCTGTTCAAAACACGTAGCCTGGCTACCGATGCCTGCAAGGCAGGGCGTATCAAGCTCAACGGACAGAATATCAAACCCTCGGCCATTGTAAAGGTGGGCGATGTTTACCAGGTATCTAAAGGCATAGAAAAGAAAATCATCGAAGTGGTTGAGCTTTCATATAACCGTACCGATGCCAAAATTGCCGTAACCAAATATAAGGACCTCACGCCGGTTGAAGAAACCCATGCCTTTAAATCGGTATTTCATGCGCCAAGCCTCAAACGCGATAGGGGAACGGGCCGCCCAACTAAAAAAGACAGACGGGAAACCGACGAATTGCTCGACAATTTTTTTGAGGAAGAGGACTAGTCGGGAGTTTAGATACGGAAGTCAGGAGTTGGGAGATTGCAGGTTCATGGCTAATGGTCTAAAGTTGATCGTTCATGGGCAATAATCTATGGTTCATCCTTGGTGGCCATTGATCATCCACTTAACACTTAGAACTCACTACCTTTAACTTTTAACCTTCCACCTCCCACCTCCCACCTTCAACTCCTTTATCCAACACCCTCATCCGATAAGCCATCATGGCTGTTTTGCCTAGCTTTTGGAGCAACTGGTAATTGGCTACCGCACCAACCGCGGCCCCAACTACAGGAAGCAATTGTGCCATTTTGGCCAAATCAATATAGTCGCGGTATTCTTGCTGAAAGGTCTGCCAGTTGAGCTGGTCGGCGCTTTCGGGCAGGATAATCAATTTGTTTTCCCAGTGCTGCATCTGCTTGAAGATATGCTGGGCACCTCTTTTACTCGAAAAAGCCAATTGAAAAATATGCAGGATGTAGAGCCGCTCGCGATAATCTTTTACATCGAAACCGTACAGCGAAGCAATTTCGAAGAGCAATTTGATTTTAATGCCGATCAGGATGGGGAAATCGGCCATGCTCATTAAAAAGCCTCCTGCGCCGGTAATGCCGCCTTCCGCCGCGCCGGTTTTGCTATACGAATCTATTTTCGCTTTGACCAGGGCCTCTCGGTGCAACAAGCTTATTTCGGGCACAGGCATTTTGGTGGTAGTGTAGGTAGAACCGAAAAGTACAGCCTTCACCATTTGCTTAATGGTAACGGTAATCGCTTTGTGTACTTTGGCTGGAATATAGTTGTTGATCTTGGTCTGTGCTTTTGTCGCCAAATTGCCCCATAGAGAGGGCTTTTTCATGAGCTCTAGCTCCCAAAATTGCAGTTCGTACCTGATCTGTTTCTCGTAGTTTTCCATGGTTAGCAGTCGATCTTCAAAAATCGTTCCCCAATTGATTAGACTACGGTTTAACAAATTATTACAACGAATATTTGGAAATGCAAAACAATAACTATAGTTTTAGTTTTTAACTAATTTTTTAGTTTTGTTAATTAGATTTATGATGAAAAAAACAGTAGCCTTATTTTTTATGATTTTTGCTTTGCTCGCGAAGGTACAGGCGCAAACCTTGAAATTTTCCAGTCTAAACCCCGAAATAGGGAAGCCGATAAGCTTCGAATACCATCCCAAGGGTGGCACGCTGGGGCAGTACTCCGACATCAAATGTGTAGCCAAGGCGTTTACGGATATCGACAACCCCAAACGCATAGCCGTTAATCTGGAGAAGATCGGTGACAGCTACAAAGGCACTTTCACGCCTACAGAATCTACGCATTTGGCACTGCTTGTTTTTTATGTTGGCGAAACGATTGACGAAAATCCGGCAGGCTACTTCACCAAATTTTACCGAAACGGGACAGCAACGCCAATGTCACTTTTGATAGAAGGCTACTTGTACGCCGGACTTGGCAACAGGTTGGTTAAGCTTAAAACAGACAATGCCAAGGCTTTTGATCGCTATGAGAAGGCTTTCCAAGCCGATCGCACGCTCAAGGAGAAATACCTAAACGAATACTTGGTTTCGCAGGGTTTGCTCAACAATGCCAAGGCGAACGAAATGGCCAGACAATACATCGGCATTTATGCCAAACGCGGCAATTCTGAAAAGAATCTCAACCAAATGGTTTCCCTTTATGCTTTTTTGAAGGATAAGAAAGCTCAAGATTCGGTAAATAAATTAATCAGAACCAAATATCCGCTAAGTACGGTAGCACTAAAATTTACGCTCGACAGTGTTTTCAGTCTACAGGCAGATGCCTATCAGAAGGAAGCGGCTTTTAAAAAGGCCATTGCCGATTTCAAGCTCGACCTGAACAAGAGCGCCGACTTGGCTAAGATTGGCGGTGCCATTAACCGGATGGGCATAGCGTTTATCAGTACAAAAAATAGCCAAAAAGTGGAAGAATTTATCGATATGAATCCATTAAAGGATACCCGGGCTATGTTTTATAACTCTTTTGCTGCGCAGAGCATCAGCACCAAAAAAGACCTCGATTTTGCCCTGGGGCTTTCTAAAAAATCATTGGATTTGATGGAAATGGTTATGCAGGAGGAAATGCCCGAGTACTTCAAGGATTATTACTATACTCAAGCAGGTTATTTAAAAGTCAGGCGTGGCTTTTATGAATCCTATAAAAATACCTACGCGGCTTTGTTGGCTGCTGCGGGCAGGGATGCGGAAGCGCTTGCCATGGTAACGGTTGCCGTCAAAGAAAACAATTATGAAAGCGTAGAACTTAATGAAAGGTATATCGACCTGTTGATCAAAAACGGAAAATCAGATCAGGTTAAGGCTTATGTTGAGCAATTTGTTAAGGCTGGAGTTTCTTCTGCAAAGCTCAAGGAAAACCTGAAAAGCGTTTACCAAGGCGCTACGCCATTCGAAGCTTATTATTCGGGGTTGGAAAAAGAAGCTAGTACCCTAGAAGAAGCCAAGCTAGCCAAAGAAATGATCAACATGCCTGCACCGGTTTTTACCTTAACCAACCTAAAAGGTGAAAAGGTAAGCTTAGCTAGTTTGAAAGGCAAAACCGTAATCGTTGATTTTTGGGCTACTTGGTGCGGACCTTGTCTCAATTCGTTTCCAGGTATGCAACTGGCCATCAATAAATATAAGGATGATCCCAGTGTGGTGTTTTTATTTGTCAATACCTGGGAACGAGACGACGAAAGGGAAAAGCTGGTCAAAGACTGGTTTGCCACCAAAAAGTACACCTTTAACATCTTGTTTGATTCTAAAAACAAAAATAATCCCAACGAATTTGAGGTGGTTGAAGCCTACAAAGTACCTGGCATTCCTACCAAGTTTGTCATTGACGGCAAAGGCAATATCCGCTTCAAGAAAGTTGGCGCTCCCGAAACCGACGAAGGAATTGTGAGAGAATTAGATACCATGATTTCGCTGGTTAAAAACAGCCAGTAAGCTCATTATTAATTTCTTAATTACCGCATAAAAAAGCAATAGTTTCTATTGCTTTTTTTGTTATCGGTCAAACTTAATGCTATAATCCCAAACTTAGTGTAAAACATACACTTTTTGCCTTGTGTTGTTTGTCATAAAATTGCCATGTGGCATCAGGGTGGCCTAATAATATGAATTTCAACTTCATTATAACTTCATAAATCTGTAGTTATTTCGTCCCCATATTAACCAGATAGGGAATTCTAATTTATTGAAACGGAAAGGTAGCATCTGATTACAGCCTACCGGTCTCGAAAATAGATTGACCTACAGAATGAGGAAAGAAAACAAATCAGATTAACTAATAAAACAATGAAAAGAAACGTCATATGCCTCGGTTTGAGTGCTTTGATTTACGTAACAGGTTGTACGTCAAAAAAAGAAGAGAAAGAAGAAGTTGTTACTTACGCAGTTACCTCTCCCTTACAAATCGACACTTCGTTTACTAAAGAGTATGTTTCGCAGATTAAATCTGTTCGCAACATTGAGGTGAGGGCCCAAGAGAAAGGCTATTTGCAAAACATTTATGTAGATGAAGGCCAGCATGTGCGTGCCGGACAGTTGCTGTTCAGGATTATGCCTAAGCTGTTCCAGGCGGAAGTTTTAAAGGCACAGGCCGAAAAACAGGCTGCCGAAATCGAGCTTCAAAATACCAAACTCCTGACTGACAAAAATGTAGTTTCGCAAAACGAATTGGCGATGGCCAAGGCCAAACTGCAATCGGCCAATGCCGAAACCTCGTTGGCCAAGCTTCATTTGTCGTTTACCGAAATCAGGGCCCCATTTGATGGCACGATTGATCGTATTCCTTTAAAACTGGGCAGTTTGGTTGATGAGGGCGCTTTGTTGACCAGTCTTTCTGATAACAGCCAGGTTTTTGCATATTTCAACGTTTCTGAACCTGAATACCTGAGCTACCAATCGTCGGCAAAGGCAAAAAACACACAAGATGTTGGGCTGCTTTTGGCCAACAACCAATTGCTCAAATCAAAAGGCAAGGTTGAGGTGATTGAAAGCGAATTTGACAACGAAACCGGAAACATCGCCTTCAGGGCAAGGTTTAACAATACCGATAATCTGCTGAGAAATGGCGAAACCGGCAAGATACAGATGGTAGTGCCTATCAAAAATGCCTTGGTAATTCCTCAAAAAGCAACTTACGACATCCAAGATAAAACCTATGTTTTTGTGGTGGATAACCGTAATGTGGTTCACTCAAGGGCGATTACAGTAACTGGCGAGCTGCCCGACCTGTACATCGTAGCCGATGGGATTAAAGCAGGAGACAAGATCTTGCTAGAAGGCGTTCAAAAGGCAAAAGACGACGATAAAATCACTTATAAGTTCCAAAATCCGCAAGAGGTGCTGAAACAGTTAAGATTAAAAGCAGAATAATTTAACCCCTTAAACTTAATCTTATGTTTGGCAAATTCATACAAAGGCCAGTCCTTTCTATAGTGATATCCCTTATTATTGTGTTTTTGGGTGCTTTGGCGATTTCTTACCTGCCCGTAACACAATTCCCTTCCATTTCGCCACCAAAGGTGAACATTACCGCCGAATACCCTGGCGCCAATAACGAGTTGTTGATCAAATCGGTGGTTATTCCGCTCGAGCGTGCACTTAATGGTGTACCCGGCATGAAATACATCGCTTCTGATGCCGGTAACGATGGAGAGGCCAGTGTTCAGGTCGTATTTAACCTGGGTACCGATCCTAACCAGGCTTCGCTTAACGTTCAGAACAGGGTAGCTGCGGTTACCAACAAGCTACCGCCGCTGGTAGTGCGCGAGGGCGTAAAAATCAGTCGCGAAGAATCCAACATGTTGATGTACATTAACTTGTACAGCAAAGACCCAAAAATGGACGAAAACTTCCTTTACAACTATGCAGATATCAATTTGTTGTCTGAATTGAAAAGGGTTGATGGCGTAGGTTTCGCCGATATTTTGGGTAACCGCGAGTATGCCATGCGTATTTGGCTGAAGCCAGACCGTATGCAGGCCTACAAGATTTCGGCCGATGAGGTAATGAAATCCCTCGACGAGCAAAGTTTGGAAGCATCGCCAGGCAAAACCGGCGAAAGTTCGGGCAAGCGCTCACAGGCTTTTGAATATGTATTGAAATATTCGGGCAGGTTCAGCACCAAGCAAGATTATGAAAACATCGTGCTAAGAGCCAATCCCAATGGCGAATTGTTGCGCTTAAAAGATGTAGCCGATATCGAGTTCGGCAGTTCGATGTACGATTTGTATTCGCACATTAACGGAAGGCCTTCGGCCGCTATCGTGTTGAAACAGTCTTATGGCAGCAACGCGAGCCAGGTAATTAAAGACGTGAAGGCGAAAATGGCCGAAATCAAAGACAGCTCCTTCCCCAAAGGGCTGGATTATGAAATCAGCTACGACGTTTCCAAGTTCCTTGATGCTTCGATAGAAAAAGTAATCCACACCTTGATTGAAGCCTTTATTTTGGTGGGCCTGGTGGTTTTCTTATTCCTTGGCGACTGGCGTTCAACGCTAATCCCGGCCATTGCAGTACCAGTATCGCTGATCGGAACCTTTGTGTTTATGCAGTTCTTCGGCATTACGCTTAACCTGATCACTTTGTTTGCCCTGGTATTGGCTATTGGGGTGGTGGTAGACGACGCGATTGTGGTAATTGAAGCGGTACACGCCAAGATGGAGCATAATCCAAAGCTTTCGCCATTGAGAGCTACACAACAGGCGCTTCGGGAAATCAGCGGAGCCATTATTGCCATTACCTTTTTAATGGCCTCGGTATTTATTCCGGTAGCCTTTATGTCGGGTCCCGTAGGTATTTTCTACAGGCAGTTCTCCATTACCATGGCTACCGCCATTATCTTGTCGGGTATTGTGGCCTTAACGCTTACGCCGGCCTTGTGTGCCATTATGTTGAAAAACACGCACGGCAAAGCCAAAAAGAAAAGCATTGTGGATAAGGCCATCGATGGTTTCAACAACTGGTTTGGCCGATTGACCGGCAGGTATGAACGCATTTTAAACAAGGTAGTGAGCCGTCGCATATTTACTTTTGGCGCATTGGGGATATTTTGTTTGGGTATTTGGTTTTTGAATGGAAGCGTACCTACAGGATTTATCCCTAACGAGGATCAAGGCATGGTTTATGCCATTATCCAAACGCCGCCGGGCTCGACGCTCGAACGTACCAACGAGATTTCGGAGCAGCTCCAAAAAATGTCTGAAGGCATTGAAGGCGTAAAATCGGTATCATCATTGGCTGGTTACGAAATCCTGACCGAAGGTACAGGCGCAAACTCTGGAACCTGTTTGATTAACCTGAAAGACTGGCACGAACGCAAAAACTCGGCTCAGGATATTATCAACGAATTAGAGCAAAAGGCAAAATCAATTCCAGGTGCTACCATCGAATTTTTCCAGCCACCAGCAGTACCTGGTTATGGTGCGGCAGGCGGTTTCGAACTCCGCTTGCTGGATAAAGCGGGTAGTGGCGACTATAAAAAAATGGAAACCGTAGCCAACGATTTTGTGCGCGAGCTGAACAAGCAAAAGGAACTTTCATCTGTATTTACCTTCTACAGCTCAAGTTTTCCGCAATACATGCTTAAAATAGACAATGATGTGGCGCAGCAAAAAGGCGTTACCATTGACAATGCCATGAATACCCTTTCTACTTTTGTGGGCAGTAATTATGAAACCAGTTTCATTAAATACGACCGTCAATATAAGGTAATGGTACAGGCTTTGCCACAATACAGGGCCTTGCCAGAAGATATTCTTAAGCTTTCGGTGAAGAACAGCCGCGATGAAATGGTGCCTTTCTCTGCCTTTATGCACATGGAAAGGGTATATGGTTTGTCGGAGATTACAAGACACAACATGTACAATGCCGCCGAGATTAGCGGACAGGCAGCGCCAGGCTACAGCTCGGGCGAAGCCATTAAAGTAATTAGCGAAGTAGCCAAGAAAACACTGCCTAGGGGCTTTGGTATCGATTGGGCTGGTATTTCTAAGGACGAGGTATCGCGTGGCAACGAAGCCATCTATATCTTCCTCATTTGTTTAGGTTTCGTTTATCTGGTGCTTGCCGCCCAATATGAGAGCTTTATCTTGCCACTTTCGGTCATCCTGTCTTTGCCTGCCGGTTTGTTTGGCGCCTTTTTGTTCCTCAAGGTATTTGGATTAGAAAACAACATCTATGCGCAGGTGGCCATGGTGATGCTCATTGGTTTGCTGGGTAAGAATGCGGTGCTGATCGTAGAATTTGCGGCGCAACGCCATAGCCAGGGAGCTTCCATCCTCAAATCGGCCCTTGAAGGTGCCAAGGTGCGTTTCCGTCCGATTTTAATGACCTCTTTCGCTTTCATTGCAGGTTTAATTCCGTTGATGATTGCCACAGGGCCCGGAAAAATCGGCAACAGGACCATCGGAACCGCGGCTGCCGGAGGCATGCTTTTCGGAACGCTTTTCGGCGTGGTTATTATTCCAGGCTTGTATTTGGTTTTTGGAAAAATAGCGGCCAGGCGCAAGCTGATCAAGATTGAAGAAGAACATCCGTTAACCGAAGAAATTGAAGACAATGTTAAGAGAAAATAGCCTAAAAGGCCTTGGCCTGGCTTTGATATGTGTTGCTTATTCGGCCTGTAAAGTGCCAGAGTTTACGCAACGTGCCGAAAATAAAAATGTGCCAACAAGTTTTGGTACCTCAACAGATACCTTAAACAGTGCAAACATCCAATGGCGCAAGTTTTTTACCGATCCCGATTTGGTGAACCTCATTGATACGGCCTTGAAAAACAATCAGGAGCTGAATATGACCCTACAGGAAATCGAAATTGCCAAAAACGAGGTGAGGGCCAAAAAAGGCGAGCTTTTACCTAGCGTAAGCTATGGCGCCGGTGCCGGATTAGAAAAGGTTGGCCGTTATACCAGTTCTGGCGCGGGCGATGCCTCTACCGATATTACACCGGGTAAAGGCGTACCAGATGTATTGCCCGATTATAAATTTGGCTTACAGGCCGAATGGGAAGCCGATATCTGGCATAAATTGCGCAATTCGAAGAAAGCCGCAGTTGCCCGATACCTATCAACCGTTGAAGGCAAAAACTTTGTGGTAACCAATCTGGTGGCCGAAGTAGCCAATTCTTACTACGAGCTGTTGGCTTTGGATAACCAGTTGGATATTGTGAAAAAGAATATCGCCCTGCAAAGCAATGCCTTGGAACTGATGAAAATCCAGAAACAAGCCACCCGCGTTACCGAGCTTGCCGTTAGGAAATTCGAAGCCGAGGTGCTGAATTCGAAAAGCATGGAATTCGATATCCAAAAAGACATTGTCAACACCGAAAATAAGATCAATTTCTTGCTGGGTCGCTTTCCGCAACCTATTCCAAGAAGCAAGGCCAACTTTACCGATTTGGTGCCACCAAGCATTCAAGAAGGGCTTCCGTCGCAATTGTTGGCCAATCGCCCCGATATTAAACAGGCGGAGCTCGACCTGGTGGCAGCGAAACTGGATGTTAAAGTGGCCAAAGCCAAGTTCTATCCTTCGCTGGGCATTTCTGCATCAATTGGTTACCAGGCTTTTAACCCTTCATATTTGCTCAGAACGCCCGAATCGATATTCTATTCGCTGGCTGCCGATCTGGCAGGGCCGCTGATCAACAAAAATGCCATCAAAGCCGATTATTTAACGGCCAATGCCAAGCAATTGCAGGCAGTTTATAATTATGAACGCAGTATTTTAAATGGCTATATCGAAGTAGCCAATCAGTTGTCTAACCTCAGCAACCTACAAAAAAGCTACGATTTAAAAGCCAAGCAGGCCAAGGCACTCACTGAATCGATCGAGATTTCGAATGATTTGTTCAAATCGGCCAGGGCCGATTATTTTGAAGTGCTGATGACCCAGCGCGATGCCTTGGAATCGAAACTGGAACTGATCGAAACCAAAAAACAGCAACTTAATGCCGTGGTTAATATTTACCAGGCTTTGGGAGGAGGCTGGAATTAAAATACGCTGATCTCGTTTGATCATCATCTTCGCGGCGTTGTAGTATGCACACAGAAGTTTTACTGGTGTTTATTACAGCGCCGTTTGTTTTGTTGTAACGGTTAACTTGTAGTTAATCAGCAAGAAATCGCTCAAAAATTTGGAAGTTTAAAATGCAAACTATATATTTAGTTAACCTTAAACCCTAAACCAAATTAATCATGAGAAAATTAGTTTTATCGGCGGTATTGGCCTTGGCCCTGGCTGGAGCCCAGGCGCAGCACATTAAGTTTTCGCCGGCCATGCCTGTAGCCGGTCAACCTTTATCGTTCGAATATGATGCCAAAGGTGGCAAACTCGATGGTTTGGCCAATGTAAAATGCGTGGCACAGACTTTCGTAAACAAAAAACAGAAAGTAGTAAATGTAGACCTCACCAAGGAGGGGTCTGTTTACAAAGGCGATTTTACACCGGTGGATAGTACGGCCATCGTTGTGCTTACTTTTGCTGCCGATGGTACCAAAGACGATAACCCTAACGGCTATTACACGCTTTTTTATAAAGACGGTAAACCTACGGCCATGGCTTATTATTGGGAGGCGCTTTATTACAACGGTATGGGCGCTGCCTTGGCGGGCATCAAATCAGACAAAACCAAAGCCATTGCAGCCTATGAGAAAGCGTTTGACGCCGATCCGAACATGAGGGGCCCAAATATAATCAGCTATTTGGCGCTCCAGTACGGCGCAGATAAAGCCAAAGGCGAGCAAATGATCCAGCATGAACTCTTATCGCTAAATAAAGCGGCCAAAATGAGCGAAGACGACATGATTAAGACCGCTAATTTGTACACTGTGCTAAAGCGCAAATCAGCAGCAGATTCGGTTTATAATCTGATTAAAATCCAATACCCGAAGGGCAGCTATGCCTATAATAAAAGTGCCAATGCCATCTATAACGAAAAAGATGCCGTAAAAATGGAGGCCCTCCTCAAAAAGCTGACAGCCGATTTTGGCCTTGATCCCAATAAAAAGGCAGATGCAGATAAATTGGAAGGCTTTTATGCCCAAGTGGCCAGTGCGTATGGCTTGGCCAAAAACAATGAAAAATTTGAATTTTATAGCAACAAGATAAGCAATAAGATTACTTTGGCCTCCCTTTATAATACCTATGCATGGGCTGGTGCTGAAAAAAAGGAAAATATGCCTTTCAGTGCCAAAATCTCGAAAAAATCGCTCGAGCTTTTAGAGGCGGCTAAAAACGACCCCATGCCAGCTTATTATGCTTCAAAAGAAAGCTACCTCAAAGGCATAGAAGGCAATTACGCCTCTTACGCAGATACTTATGCCTTATTGCTTGATCATTTGGGCAAAAGCGAGGAAGCGTTGAAGTATCAGGAAAAAGCGGTGAATATGAACAACTTTAGCAGCCCCGATATGAATGTCCGCTTTGTTTCTTTCCTTAAAAAGAACAACAGAAATGAAGATGTGGTTAAGTACGCCGAGAGGTTTGTCAGAGAGGGCCAAGGCACCGAGCAATTGAAAACAGATCTTAAAGCGGCCTATAAAGGTGCGCAACCATTTGACGCCTATTATGGTTCCTTAGAAAAAGAAGCTATGGCCAAAGAAAGAGCCAAGTTTGAAAAAGAAATGATCAACAGGCCAGCGCCGGCATTCGCCCTGATGAATTTAAAGGGAGAAAAAGTTTCGCTGGCCAGTCTTAAAGGTAAGGTAGTTATTGTCGATTACTGGGCAACCTGGTGCGGCCCTTGCGTGGCCTCTTTCCCAGGCATGCAAAAAGCCGTTGATAAGTACAAAAACAATCCTAACGTGGTATTCTTGTTTGTCAATACTTGGCAAAACGAAGATAACAGGGAAAAGGTAGTGAAAGACTTTATGGCCGGCACAACTTATACCTTTAATGTGTTGTTCGATACCAAAAACAAGCAGGATCCCAGCAGGTTCGATGTTATAGATAGCTACAATTTAAACGGCGACGGAATCCCGCAGAAATATATCATTGATGGCAACGGAAACATCCGGTTTAAAAAAGTTGGTTTTTCGGGTAGCGCCGATGGAACAGTCAAAGAACTAGACATGATGATAGAATTGGCCAAAGGAGCCTCGCAGAACAGCAAATAAGTGTAAAAAAGCCCCAGAATCCTGGGGCTTTTTTTTTGGCCAATATCCCCTTTTCCAATTGCAGGTTTAGCCGGGACTTGAAAAATCCACGAAAACCAGTATTTTAATTTCCTTATCAATTATTCAAATTTGTAGTAATGAGGAATCTTTTTATTGTACTGGCCCTGGTATTGGTGTCGTTTTTGCCGGCAACGGCGCAAATGCCTTTTACCAGAAAATATAATGCCGATACGCTCGAAAATGCACTTAAAAAGGCAGGATCTGACGAGGAAAAGGCCCGTCTCAACTGCTTGCTGTCTCTGTACTGGTCGCTTAGCGATACGGCAAAGGCCAAGCCTTACCTGCAGCAGGCCATGAAGCTCGGCCGGGTTTCTCCTTTTCTCCGGTCGGTTTATCCTTATTGCCAAGCCTATATCTGCTGGGATACCGATCAGGCGCGCAGCGAAACGCTTTTTATGCAGGTAAGCCAAAACCTGGCGCGCTTCAAAAGCCCGGAAGCCTTCTTTTTAAGGGCCAAAAGCCTGCGTAATTATGCCTTGCACCAACAGGCCAAAGACAATGCCAAGGGCTACGTAAACGCTTTGCTTGAGGCTATCCCGCTGGCAAAACAGAGTAACGACAGTACCTTAATTGGTATGTTGCACCAAGATGTAGCCATGACTTTCATGAACGGTGGGCAGTTTGAAAAATCGGCCGAGTATTATCAAACGGCCATTGCCTATTACAACAACACGAAAACACCTTACACTGATTTGGTCAAGGCTTACGCCTTGCTGGTAGAGAACTATGCCTATGCCGGCAAGAACCTGGAAGAGGCCAAGCCCATCTTGGCCAAGATCGGTAAAATTTTAAAAGGGAAGCCCATCACTGTAGCCAGTGCCGAATATGACCTGGCCGCGGGCATGTATTATAGGGCGGTTAAAGACTATGCCAACAGTTTGAAAAAATTCGATGAAGGCATACAGGCGGCTAAAAGCCTTCAGGATGCCTACATGCTCAAGCAAATGTCTTATCAGAAATATTTCATTTACCAAGAACAGCGCAACTACAAGGCCGCCCTGGCGGTGCTCTTCGATTTCATGAAGGCTGAACCCAAGCTGTCAATCCACAACCGGCAACGGGTTTATTTCGATCTTGCTGAAACCTATGCCGGAATGGGGCAAATGCCCGAGGCCTATCAATGGCTCAAGCAATATTCGACCATTAGAGACAGTGTTTTCGATGCCAGCCTTAAACAGGAAATAGGGGCCATGGAAGTGAAGTTCAAAAATGTAGAGAACAAGAAAAAAATAGCCGAGCTCGAAGCCGAGAAAAAAGAAGCGGCCCTCAAAGCCAAGAACAATCGCCTGTTTAGTTGGCTGTTGGGCATGGGTTGCCTGGCCTTGGCTTGTGTAGCGCTGTTTGCCTATCAGCTTTACCGGAAGAACAAAAAGCTGGCAGCCCAACAGTTGAAGGAAATAGAGCAGCAGCAAGCCTTAAAACTAACACAAGCCATGCTGCAGGGCGAAGAACGTGAAAGGGGGAGGGTGGCCCGCGACCTGCACGATGGCATAGGGGGGCTTTTGGCCGGGATTAAAATCAATCTTTCAAGACAATCGAAAATGGAAAAACAGCAAAGCCTTGACGGAATAATCTTGCAGATAGACCACTCTGTAACAGAACTGCGCAGGATTGCCCGCAACATGATGCCTGAGAGCCTGCTGAAGGTAGGCCTGGAAGCGGCCTTGCGCGATCTTTGCGAATCGTTGGCCACTACCGAAGCGCCAATCGAGTTTCAGGCTTATGGGATCAGCAAAAAACTGCCGGCAGTAACACAAGCCAATATCTATAGAATTGTACAGGAAATTTTGTCGAATGCCGTACGCCATGCCGAGGCTTCGAAAATCATGCTGCAATGCAGCCAGCACGAAAGCGTTTTCCTGATCGATGTAGAAGACAATGGCAAAGGCTTTGATACATCGGTAAGTTCAACCGGAGGCATGGGTTTCGATAACATCAACAATCGTGTGGCTTATCTTAAAGGCAGTTTAGCCATTACATCGAATATTGGCCAAGGTACGGCAGTTCACATCGAGCTCCATACCGGCGAATCGCGTAGTTAAATAAGGCAGCAAGAGCAACCGTATGGCGTGTTTTGACTTGTACAATGTTCCAATAAAAAAGCCCCGAACAACCGGGGCTTTTTAAGATTTATAGCTTTTTTGCTTATTTTTTGTCTTTAGTGTAAGCTTCGTTCAGTCCTTTTAAAACTTCGCTGGTTACATCAAGGCTTTCGTCGGCAAACAAGATGGCGCTATTGCCTTTGGCATAAGTCAACACCATTTTGTAGCCTTTGGTTTTGGCATAGCCTTTCAAGAAATCGGCTACCTTGTTGTAAAGGGCTTCTTGCTCTTTGGCTTGCTCGTTTTGCAGGGCAGCGCCGGCATTTTGCTGGTAAGCTTGCAGTTCTTGTTGCTTGCGGCCCAAACGTTGCTCGGTGGCTGCTCTTTGGTCGGCCGAAAGGGTACCTTGCTGTTGCTGGTATTGTTGTACTTCACGTTGGAAAGCCTGTTGCTTAGCTGTTAAATCGGTTTCAGCCGCTTTGCCTTTGGTTTCCATTTTGGTTTTAAGGTCTTTAAAGTATTCGTATTTGGTCAGCAACGAATCAGAATTCACATACACGATTTTGTCTTCAGCGGTTACCGAAGCGGTGCTGGTTTTTGCTGGAGTAGTTTCGGTTTTGTTTTCTTTATTTCCGCAAGCGGCCATTACAGAAACAAGTGCCGTTGCCGTAAGTAGGCTGCCTAGTTTTAAAGTTGTTATTTTCATCTATAATTAATTTGTTTTTCAATGCTTGCGAAGCTTGCCCAAACCGGTGCAGGTTTCGTGTTGTTTTTTAGTTTTTAAGGGTGTCTTTAGGTTTGAACGCGGTTGATTTACACTTTATTACCTCTCTTTTTCTTTTCCTTGCCCGAGGTTCAAATCTGCTAAATTTTAGCAAATATAAAAATCAAAACCGACTATCCTAAAAACAAGCTTTTTTTAATCGTTTTTATGTGATTTTAACACGCAAATAGTTATCCACATCTGCCTTAATTCGGCAAAAAATCGTTATTTTTGATTCTTTAAGTATTAAACAAAATTATGAGCGAAGAAAAAGATCCAAAGTCAAATTATTCGGCAGATAATATACAGGTTTTAGAAGGTTTAGAAGCTGTTCGAAAGCGTCCTTCCATGTATATTGGTGATACTGGGGTTAAGGGTTTGCACCACTTGGTTTACGAGGTGGTAGACAACTCTATTGACGAGGCGTTGGCAGGCTACTGTACAGACATTTTTGTCACCATTCATAAAGGCAACTCAATTACCGTAGAAGATAATGGCCGTGGTATTCCAACCGGCATCAATACCAAAGAAGGCAAGTCGGCCTTGGAAATCGTAATGACGGTTTTGCATGCCGGTGGTAAATTCGATAAGGACACCTACAAAGTATCGGGTGGTTTGCACGGTGTGGGGGTAAGCTGCGTTAACGCGCTGTCTGTCCACGTCAAAACCGTGGTGCACCGCGAAGGCAAAATCTTTACCCAAGAGTACGAAAGGGGCAAGCCTTTGTTTGACGTCAAAGAAATCGGGGTTTCTGACAAAACCGGTACGATTCAAACGTTCCAGCCAGATGCCGAAATATTTACCCAAACTACCGAATACCGTTACGATACCTTGGCTAGCCGTTTGCGCGAGTTGGCCTTTCTCAACAAGGGCATCAGCCTTACGCTAACCGACGAGCGCGAAACCAACGAAGATGGTTCTTACCTGTCGGAGGTTTTCAAATCTGAAGGCGGTTTAAAAGAGTTTGTCCAGTTTTTGGATGGCACCCGCCCGTCGCTAATTCCCGAGCCAATTTATGTAGAAGGCATTAAAAGCGGCATTCCGGTTGAGTTGGCCATGCAGTACAACGACAGCTACTCGGAAAACGTACACTCTTATGTAAACAACATCAATACCCACGAAGGTGGTACCCATATCGCAGGTTTTAGGCGCGGCTTAACCCGTACCTTAAAAGCTTATGCCGAAAAATCGGGATTGCTGAAAAACGTAAAATTCGAAATCACCGGCGACGACTTTAGGGAAGGCTTAACCGCTGTAGTTTCGGTAAAGGTACAAGAGCCTCAATTTGAAGGGCAGACCAAAACCAAATTAGGTAACTCTGAGGTAATGGGTGCGGTTGATGTGGCCGTTGGCGAAGCATTGGGCAATTATTTGGAAGAAAATCCGAAAGAAGCCAAAATGATCGTTAACAAGGTTATTTTAGCGGCTACAGCCCGCGCGGCAGCCCGCAAGGCCCGCGAAATGGTACAACGCAAAAGCGTCATGGGTGGTTCTGGCTTGCCAGGCAAACTGGCCGACTGTTCTGATTCTGATCCGGAAAGATGCGAATTATACCTGGTAGAGGGCGACTCGGCGGGTGGTACTGCCAAGCAAGGCCGCGACCGTAATTTTCAAGCTATTCTGCCCTTAAAAGGAAAGATCCTGAACGTAGAAAAAGCCATGGAGCACAAAATCTACGAAAACGACGAGATCAAGAACATGTTTACCGCCTTGGGCGTAAGCATCGGTACCGAAGACGACGACAAAGCACTGAACCTGACCAAGCTTCGCTACCACAAAATTATCATCATGACGGATGCTGATATCGACGGATCGCACATTACTACGCTGATCCTCACTTTCTTCTTCCGCTACATGAAGAGCTTGATCGAAGCCGGTTATGTATATATCGCTGCGCCGCCGCTTTATCAGGTTAAAAAAGGTAAGGATTTTGAATATTGCTGGAACGATCAGCAACGCGATGCTGCGGTGCAACGTTTAAAAGGTGCCGGTAAGGAAGAAAGCGTTCATATCCAACGTTACAAAGGTTTGGGAGAGATGAACGCCGAACAGCTGTGGGAAACTACGCTGAACCCGGCAACCCGTACGCTGTTAAAAGCGACCATCGAAAATGCAGCCGAGTGCGACCATACTTTCTCTATGCTGATGGGCGACGAAGTTGCACCACGTAGGGAATTTATCGAACGCAATGCGAAATATGCGAAGATTGATGCCTAGGCATTAATCAATAGCTCATAGGCTACAGCCATAAAAATTGAACCCTCCTTGCCAAAGCTTGGAGGGTTCGTTGTTTATTAGGAGTAAAGAATGTGGCGTTGTTGGTTGCTACAAGATATAGTAAGAGCCAATCGGAGCCATTTCGGCATGTGGCTTGTCTTCGTACAGCTTGTGGTCGTCGAGCATTTGGCAGAGGTCTTTTTCAATGTTTCTGCAAATGGTGGTGGTTGGCGTATCGGTAGGCTTGTTCTCGAATGGGTCTTGCAGGTGAACGGCCATCTTTTCTACCAAGAGGAAGAAAGTAGCAATGGCAATAACCACCGGAACCTCCATGTAGCCAAAATACTCGATCAGGCCAAAAGGCAGCAATACAATGAACAAATGGATAGACATGTTGATGTACTTGCTGTAGGTGACCGGAAAAATGGTATTCTTGATCCTTTCCGATCCGCCCATGTGGTTACACAATGCCGTTAGGGTTTTGTCTATCTCAATCTGTTGGTACTGATTGATCCAGCCTTCTATCAGTGCCTTTTTCAAATCCATGGCATGCAGTTCGAGCAGGGCCACCGTTACGTTGCGCTGCTTTTTAATAAACTGCAGCTCTTCCTTGTCCAGGTATCTTTCCAGCCCCTTGGCAGCGCTTTGCCCCCTCAAACCTTGGCTTAAGGCAAAACACCAGGCAATTTGGCGCTTGATGAAACGGTTCTTGAAACGTTCAATCTCATCAAGCCCATAGGGATTGTCTACGAAAGAAAGGATCTGACGAGCCAGCGACCTCGAATCGTTTACAATGGCACCCCAAAGAATGCGGGCTTCCCACCACCTGTCGTAAGCCTGGTTTGACCTGAAGGCCAACAAAAGGGATATGATGGTACCCAAAAGTGCTGGAACAGCCACAGGAATGGAGATGCGCGTAACATGGAAGTTTTCGTAAAGTACCACGATGCCAATCGAATAACTGATGACAAAAATGAGCTCTTTTTTAATCTTTCCAAAAATGTAGGTAAAGGGAATATTGTTTCGTAACAGCATAAAAATTAAGTTTAATTAGATACTACTTACCGCTTTAACGGTTTCTTGAGGCATCCTGGTTTCAAATAAATTGTCGCCAATGGCGATATCGGTAATGTTCAGTTCAAATACCCTGCATCCAGCGCGCATGATCAGGTAGTTGGGATCGATGCTGTATTTGTTGATGGGGCAAAAATCGTAGTCCTGCGGATAGGCAATGGCATCAACCTGCAAAGCCTCCAGCAAATTCTTAAAGGCTACCAAGGTGCTGCCATAAAAATACTCGATGCCGATTCGGCCAATCTTCGAACCGTACTTTTGCTTGTAATGGTCCATTTTTTGATAAAAGGCATCGCTTACATGCTCATAGTCTCGGCTTCTTCTGCTCAGCATCAGCATGTCGGTAATCGAATCAGACAGTTTAAAGGCATGCAGGAAAATAATGTTGAGCTCGTTACAGTTCTGCGTCAACAGAAAGGCATCAATAATTTTGGTGCTTTCTGGATTGAAATCGGTTGGGACCAATAAAGTTTTCATGGTTTTTATCTTGTTTAAGTGATCGAATGCTTAATTGATACAAGATTAGCCCTCAAAAATTATAGCCGTATAAGAGCGAGATTAGAATTAGATTAGAATTTAAGCTAAAAGGAGAAAGAAGGAGAATTGGAGTAGAAAAAGATCGCTTTGTAGCATAATCTCTGGCCAGTTAACAGTTTCCAATTTCCAGTCCAGTTTGCAGTTTCCGGTTCGCCGTTGACAATCAACCATCTAATCAACTAATGAACCAATGCACTAAGTAATCGGTAAAATGACCTTGATGGTGGTGCCGATGCCTACTTGCGATTGGATGGCGATGCTGCCTCTGTGCAGGCGGATGATATTGAGCGAAAGGGGCAAGCCTACGCCATAGCCCTTAAAATTGGAAGTATTGGAAGCCCTGTAAAATGGTTCGAAAATATGCTGGATGTCGTCTTGAGGTATGCCAATGCCCTGATCGGCAATGGAGATTGACAGCAAGTGGCCATTGCTTTCGAGGCTAACCAACACTGGCTTGTTGTCTGAATATTTACAGGCATTGCTCACAATATTGGTAATGGCCAATTTAATGAGGTTTTTGTTGGCTTTTAAGGTAAGCGCCTCCTCATTGGCCGGCAGTTTGCTAAAATCGATTTCTATCTTGCTTTCAGGATGTACCTGCTGCACTGCATCCTTGGCCTCCCAAACCAGTTCGTCCATCCTTACTTCTTCGCGCGGCTGTACCTTGCCGTTAAAGCCCGATTGCGCCAATCCCAACAAACTGGTTAAGATATGCTCAAGCCTTTCGGCTTCGTCTTTGATTTTGTTGAGGGCCAGCTCCTGTGCAGGGGAGTTGTTGAAGGTTTTCAAGGCCAGCTCCACTTCGCCACTGATGATGGTTAACGGCGTACGCAGTTCGTGCGAAGCATTGCTGATGAAGTTGTTTTGGGTCTCAAAAGCCGTTTCGAGCCTGTTGAGCATGTTGTTAAAAGTTTGGGCCAATTGCGACATCTCGTCGGTTCCCTGTTTCACGTCGAGCCTTAAATGTAGGTTTTCGGCCTTGATTTTCTTGACGCTTTTAATCACTTTACGCAAAGGATCGAGCATATAGTTGGAAAACTTCCAGCCCACCACAAACGAAAGCACAATAGAAAGAAAGAAGCCTGCGAAAAGGATTTTTTGCAGGTCTTTCAGTTCCCTAAAACCAAAAGGATCGGTGGCCGAAATAATAACGATATAATCCTTGCCATTGCTTTTAAAGCGCTTGCCGGCATAAAAATAGTTTTCTTCACGGTAGCGCGCCATTTTGCCCGCATTGAGTTTGTCGTAAAAGCTTTGGGGCAGCTTAAGCTGGGCATTAATTAGCTCCTTTTGGCTTTCCTCAATCACCAATTCCCGCTCCGATGGCAAGCGTTCCAGGTATTGGTTACGCATCTTGGCATAGGCACTATTGTTTTCGTCGTGGAATAATTTGATTTGAGCGGCAATATTTACCCGGGCTTCCAGGCGTTTGTAGAAATCTTCGAAGGCAAATTCGTTCGAAAAATACCAGACAAAACCACTCAGCAAAGAAATGATAATGGCCGATAGGATTGCAAAAAGCAAGGTGATTTTTTTGGCAATGCTCATGTGCTCTCCTTTAAAACATAGCCCAGGCCTACTGCCGTATGGATTAA
Source organism: Pedobacter sp. ASV12 (assembly GCF_016429155.1). Classification (GTDB taxonomy): domain Bacteria; phylum Bacteroidota; class Bacteroidia; order Sphingobacteriales; family Sphingobacteriaceae; genus Pedobacter. The sequence goes on from NZ_JAELUC010000027.1 coordinate 38,580, forward strand.
TTTTTGCGAAGCATCTTTGTCTATCTTCTTGCGCAGGTAGTTCACGTAAACATCAACTACGTTGGTGCCCAGGTTAAAATCGATGTCCCATACGTTTTCGAGGATATCGATGCGCGACAGGATTTTCGATTTGTTTTTGGCCATGTACTCCAACAAACGGTATTCGGTAGCGGTAAGGTTGATTTCGTTTTGGTTGCGCTTCACGGTTTTGGCGCTCAGGTTCAATTGCAGATCGGCAATGTTGATGATTTGGTCTTGGTTGGCCTGCCCGCCATAGCGCCTCAGCAAGGTGCGGATCCTGGCAAAAAGCTCGGCAAACTTAAAAGGCTTTACCAAGTAGTCGTCGGCACCATTGTCAAGACCTTTGACTACGTTTTCGGTACTGCCCAAAGCCGTAAGCATGATAATCGGAACGTTGGGTTTGGCTTTTTTAATGAGTTTACAGAGCTCCAGTCCGTTAATGCCAGGTAGCATAATATCCAGTATAACCAGGTCGAAATGGTGATTTACCGCCATATCCAGCCCAATTTGTCCATCTGGTGCCACACTAACCGTAAAGCCTTCGTCTGCTAATCCCCTCGAAACTACAGATACTACGTTAGGCTCGTCTTCAACAAGTAGTAAATTCATCAGGGGGCAAATAATCTAAAAATCGGTAAATAACAAAATCTATGCGCCATTGTTTATGCAATTAAGTGTCTTTTTAACGCAAATCAGACATTTTTGTTTGGCTGGTGCATAAAAAAAGGCCCTTGGGTTGTTTACCAAAGGACCTTTATGGCTTGAAGCATCAAAAAATGCTATTCTCCTTTTTCAGATTTTTCTTTCAAAGACTGAAGGCCGCTTTCAAAGTCTTTGCCAATCATTTTGTCCATGCTTACAAATACGCACATCCATTTGCTGATCAGGTTGTTTTCGCCACTCATGGTCCAGGTTACTTTTTGGCCTGTTCCTTCGGGCTGGATTTCGAATTTGGTATCGGCTACGCTTTCAAAAGGTTTGATGAATTTCAACTCGATATCAACCAGTTTAGAAGGCTCGGCTTTGACGATTTTCATTTGGCCGGTTCCGGTTTCCTTGCCCTCCCAAGCATAAAGCTGTCCGGGTTGTGCCACGGGGCCGCTTACGGTAACTTTGGCGCTGGGTTCCATTTTTGACCATGGGTTCCATTTGGTAAACTGGTTAAAATCGGCAATATTCTTATAAATTACACTGTCAGGTGCGTTGATTACCGTAGTTCGGCTTACGCTGTAGGTTTTTGGCAAGAATAGGCCGCCAACAAGAAAGATAATGATCAGGATGGCTATAATGGCCACTAAGACTTTTAAAAATTTCATATTCAAAATTTGTTTGGTTTACTTAAAGTTAAGGATAATGCTTTTTAATATGCAAGCTTTTCAAACCTTATTTTAGGCCAGTTTGTTAATGTGCCGGCGCACCCTTTAAATGCAGGTCATGCAGGGCAATCCTGATGTTTTTCATGAAAATACGGCCCGGATCGGTCTTGTCAGAGTGATAATAGGGGTCGGTTTCGCGCCATAGTGGCGTATTTTTGAACCAGGTATGCTCGTAATGCCCGATCAGGTATTGGATAGGGTACCTTTGGCAAAGGTAGCGCACCAACTGCTCGTTTGCTTTCAACTGGGCGGTGGTAAGCGGATATTTATTGCTGCCTACGTTCTCTATGCCAATGGCGCAATAATTAAGGCCGATAACGTGGCGGGCAAAAACGGTATCGGGCAAAAGCTGGTAGATGCTGCCATTGCGGTCAACCAGGTAATGCGCCGAAACGTTCAGCTTGCTGGCGCCTGCTATTGCCCTGCGCGAACTTGGCAAAACGGAAGGATTGAAAGCGTTGAAAGCGCCCATTAAGCTCCTGGAAGCCGTCCAGTGCAACACAATCATTTTGGGTTTAATGGCTGGCGTTTTTTGAACCAGGTTGTGCCTTTTTTTGAGGTAGGCCAACGAAAGTTCGGTTCGCAACTGATCGAATACAACGGGTTTTTGAATAATCTTGGGTTGCTGGCCGAAAGTTAAAAGCGGACAGAGGCTACAAAAAAGTAAGAATCTTCTCATCAAATGCATGTCAAACCCGGGCGTGGCTTATTTGTAAAATCTCAATAGCTTCTTTTGGTAATCTATTTTGGCATGGTAGGCCATTAGAATATCGCCGCCAATAATAGCGGCAATGGCAGGATGGCCCAATTGCAGGTAGGTATCGTTTACGCCTTGCAGGTCGAGCGCAACACCGGCATACGATTTGAGGGTGAGCGCTCCGATTTTAAGTTGGGGAATAACACCAAGCAGCGTTGTTGAAGTACTGAAAATAGTAGCCGCTTGGGTTTCTTCGTTTACCGTAAGGTCGATAATGTTTTTTTCCATCAGGCCCTTGTCGAATACGCTTCGAGAGGCACCGGTATCTACCACGGCAAATTGCTTTTCGCCAAAAACAACAATTTCCACCAAAAGGTGGAAACCGTCGTCTTGTAAATTGATTAAGGTTAAAGGAACTGTTAGGGTTCTCATGTAGCTTGTTTATCATCCGGGTCAAGAAACTTGTGAGGATAAATTCCTCCTTCCGCCAGAACGACAAATGTTTATAAAATTTAAATCAAATTCATTTCGGCCAATACGCTGTTCATGTTGCGAACGGCATCGGCGCTTTTGTTAAACGCGGCTTGTTCGGCATCGTTTAGCTGATAATCGATAATTTTTTCCCAACCATTGCGACCTACAATTACCGGAACGCCCAGGCAGATGTCTTTTTGGCCATACTCGCCATCTAAGGCTACGCAGCAGGTGAATAATTTTTTCTCGTCGCGTACAATGGCTTCTACCAAAGCTGCGCCAGCCGCACCCGGAGCATACCAAGCCGAAGTGCCCAACAAACCGGTTAAGGTTGCGCCGCCTACCATGGTATCGGCCGCTACTTTGGCCAAGGTGGCTTCATCCAGCAAATCGCTAACCGGCAAACTTTGGTAGGTTGCATAACGGGTTAATGGAATCATGGTGGTGTCGCCATGGCCGCCAATTACAAAGCCTTGCAAATCGTTCGAGTTGCAGCCCAAAGCTACGCTTAAATAATATTTGAAACGTGAGCTGTCTAAAGTACCACCCATGCCAATGATACGGTTTTTAGGCAATCCCAACGATTTTAGCGCCAGGTAGGTCATGGTATCCATTGGGTTGCTGATCACCACGATAATGGCGTCAGGAGAATATTTAAGGATGTTTTCGGCTACGCCTTTTACAATGCCCGCATTAATGCCGATCAGCTCTTCGCGGGTCATCCCCGGTTTGCGAGGCAGGCCCGAGGTAATTACGGCTACTGCCGAACCAGCCGTTTGGCTATAGTCGTTGGTTACGCCTTTGATTTTGGTGTCGAAACCCAATAAAGTGGCTGTTTGCATCATGTCAATAGCTTTGCCCTCGGCAAATCCTTCCTTGATGTCTAACAATACCAGTTCTTCGGCTAATTCTTTTCTTGCAATGTTATCTGCACAGGTGGCCCCAACGGCGCCAGCACCTACTACCGTTATCTTCATTTTAATTTATATTTTGGATAGAAAATGTTTATATGCCGAAGTTATAGAATTGTGGCAGTTTAAAAAAGGCTTTCGCGAATTTTAGTTTTCAGCTGACAGTTGCCGTCTCATTCTGCCCTTGGACTTTTACACAGTCCAGGTTAAAGAAACCTCAGGTCTGATTTGTCCAAACATTTTTCAGGGTCAAACGGTTAAATGGATATGGAAAATGCAGCAACACATCAGCCAATTAACCGGATCGACTATTCGGCCTATGCCGGAAAATGGTATTCGTTATATTCTATTCCAACCTTGCTAGACAAGCATTGGAAGCAGACTATCGAAAATTATACTTTGGTAGATGATGAGCATTTTGATGTGCTTACTACCTATCATAAGGACGGAAAGCCGGAAGAGAAATCAATCCGGTCGAAGCTGTTTTTCAGTGTTCATAAGCCAGATGGCGATATGAAGGCGCAGTTTTGGTGGCCCTTTAAAATTGGTTATTGGGTAATCGAACTGGCCGACGACTACAGTTACGTCGTGGTTGGGCATCCAAACCAAAAATATCTTTTCATTATGGGGCGCGAACCTCGCATAGACGAAGACCTGCTAGCCGACATCATAGCACGTTGCCAGGAAATGGGTTACGATACCGACAAATTGGTGAGCCAGGAGCATGCCTAAGCCTGTTGTTTGGCTCAACAAGAATTACTTTTGCGTAATTTTTTTGATTTCTTCTGGGGTATATTCCTTGTAAACAAAGCCAAACCTTTGGGTGTTTTCTTCGACAGTTAATTTAAAGCCGGCTTCCTTTCTTCTTTTGTTCACGTTTTTGGCATCTTCAATGGGCATTACATAGCTGAAAAATTCTTTTTGGCCGGTTTTAGGATTGGTTATTTGTACGGAATAGATCTGTGTGCCGTAGATTTGAAGTTTTCCTTCGTTGGTCAGTTTTCTATCCAGCATCATGGCTACATATTCAAAAGGCAATTCGCCTTCTTTTCCTGCTTTTTCAATCAATGGATAGAATTTGGGTATTTGGCTGGGGCTGTGTTGTATCACATAAAAAACCGCTGTATTGGCAGGTTCGCCTACAAGGCTCTTGCCTGGGTAGCCATATTTTGAAATGATACGTTCTACTTTCTTGAAGTTGGCCGAATCGATTTTGGCCATCAATGTCCAAACTTTTTGCCTCAGCTGTTCTTTTGACATGCCGAATAATTGGGCAAGCTGGTCTTTTCTTTGTTCAGATGTTTCCGTATCTATAAATTCCCGGATGCCCTGGTCTTGTTGCAAGATGGTATCGAGTTGCTTTTTCAGTTCAACATTAAGCCGTTTTTGGGCTACAACCGCAAAATTAACGGCTAGCGCAAATAGCGCAGTTAGAAAGATTTTCATGCGAAGGTTGTGATTGGTTGCTTAAATCTACTAATTTTTCGTAGCCCAGTCACTTCTTTAACACTTTTTAACCATTGATTCAGTTAGTTATGGGTTGCGGGTTGTGAGTTGACAGTTTAGCAATCAAACAATCGTATGGCTATGGGCTATCAGTCCTTTTTCGTTTTCGCTTTAGGTGTAGTCTTATCCACTTTTAATTTATCGATGGGTAAATTCAAAACCGAATCGCTGGTGTAGGGTACCCTGGCCGAAGGCACATGCAAAGAAGCTTCTTTCAAATGCGCATCCTGGTCGTCGAAAAAGATATGGGCGCCAAAAGCTTTGAGGATCTTGTCTTTAGAAATGCCACCCAAAAAATAGGCTTCGTCTACATAAACGCCCCATTTGCGTAGGGTTTTGATCACCCGCATGTGTGATGGCGCATTACGTGCGGTTACAATGGCAATGCGCAGGGGAGAAAGCTCGATGCGCGTAGGCAATTCCTCCTGTATTTTCGACAATTTGATCAGCAGTTTGGCAAAAGGCCCTTCTTTTAATGGATCGTCTTCGTGTTCGGCCTCATATTTATGAAAAGCATCCATGCCTTCGGTTTTGTAGCGATGTTCAGATTCTTCCGAAAATAGCACGGCATCGGCATCAAAGGCAATTTTTACGCGATTGTCGGTCGAGTTAAACGAATGGGGTGGTGCATAAATGTAAGCGGCGGCGCATTCTTTCGAATCGATCACATATTGTACGTCTTTAATATCCTTGCTCAGAAACAGGTCGATGTCGAACCCATCGATATACGGCGACAAAGGCTCGCCGCCACTAAAGGCCATGCGCGTAATATCGAGCTGATGGGCTTTTACCGAATTCATGACCCTTACACCGGTTTCCGGACTGTTCCTCGACATCACCACCACTTCAACAATGCGTTTTTTGGCACTTTCGTTCAGGTGTAGTAGCCTTTGCACCAAATGAAAGGCCGTGCCCGGCTCCAACAGGTCGTTTTCGTGTTCCAATTGGTATTGGCGGTAGCCTACAATGCCTTCCTTCTCGAATATTTCGTTTTCTTCTTCAAGGTTGAACAACGAACGGCTTGAAACACCAATTACTAAAACTTCTGATAAATCTACTGGCATGGAAATAGTGGTGGATTAAGGTAAAGGCAATCTTTGCCTAGCCCAAAGATAAGGTTTTGTCTAATGTAATGGTTGCCGGTTTGCAGTTTTTGGTTCGCAGTTCGATGATTGAAACAATGCCATGCGGTATCAGGGGTAACTCCTAATTTAACAATGCAATTTAAAAAAAAAAACTTGCGCAAGTGTTGATAATTAGCTGACACGTTTGCCCGTTAAAATTTCTTATTTTTGATGTCCACCATTTCCCCAGCTATGTACCTTATTTTTGATACCGAAACCACGGGTTTGCCACGTAATTACAATGCTCCGATTACCGATACGGATAATTGGCCGCGCTGTATCCAAATTGCCTGGCAATTGCACGATGAAATGGGGCGTTTGATAGAACATCAGGATTATTTGGTGAAGCCAGAAGGCTTTAACATTCCCTACGATGCCGAGCGGATCCACGGTATTTCTACCGAGCTGGCAACCGAACAGGGTATCGCTCTGACCGAAGTGTTGGAGAAATTCAACATCGCGCTAAGCAAGGCCAAATTTGTGGTTGGCCAGAATATCGGCTTCGATATCAACATCATGGGTTGCGAGTTTTACCGCTTCGGCGTAGACAGTCCGATGGCTTCTTTGCCGGTGCTCGATACCTGTACGGAAGTTACCGCCGAATTGCTGAAAATTCCGGGCGGAAGAGGCGGCAAGTTCAAGTTGCCAACCCTAACAGAGCTGCACCAATACCTTTTCGGAGTGCCGTTTGCCGAAGCGCACAATGCGACTGCCGACGTGGAGGCCACTACCCGATGCTTTTTGGAGCTGATCAGGAAAGGCGTTTTTACTAAAGAAGAACTGCTGGTTGATACCGATTATTACCTGCGTTTTCAGGAGATTAATCCGGGGATGGTAGAAACGGCCGGGTTAAAGCATATCAACCTCAAGGCGGCTTCGGACGAGATCAGGAAAAAGCAACAGACCGGTGGCGGTACCACCAAGGTTTCTGAAGAAGCCAAAGAAAAACTGACCAATGCCACTTTTGTGCACCTGCATAACCATACGCAGTTTTCGGTGTTGCAAAGTACCATCAGCATTCCCGATTTGGTGAAAACAACGGCGGCGCAAAATATGCCAGCCGTAGCCTTAACCGATCATGCCAACATGATGGGCGCCTTTCACTTTGTAAGCCAGGTGCTAAACCATAACAAAGGTGCCGAAGCCAAAATTGCCGAAGCTTTAGAAAAAGGCGAAACTCCAACGGTCAGTATCATTAAGCCCATTGTAGGGGTCGAGTTTTTTGTGTGCGATAACCACACCGATAAAACCCGCAAAGACGATGGTTACCAGGTGGTTTTGCTGGCCAAGAACAAAAAAGGCTACCATAACCTGGCCAAAATGTCGTCAATAGCCTATACCAAAGGCTTTTATTACGTGCCCCGGATCGATAGACAGGTGATACAGCAGTATAAAGACGATATTATAGTCCTGTCGGGAAACCTGTACGGCGAAATTCCGAGCAAGCTCCTCAACTTGGGCGAAAAACAGGCCGAAGAAGCATTGATCTGGTGGAAAGAACAGTTCGGCGACGATTTTTATATCGAGCTGATGCGCCACAACCAGGAAAATGAAGACCGCGTAAACGTCAACCTGATCGAGCTGGCCAGAAAACACGATGTTAAGCTCATTGCCACCAACAATACCTATTACATCAGTAAAAAAGATGCCAATGCCCACGATATTTTACTTTGTGTAAAAGACGGTGAAAAACAGGCTACGCCAATTGGTCGTGGCCGTGGCTTTAGGTACGGCATGCCTAACCAAGAATACTATTTTAAATCGGCCGACGAAATGAAGGCCCTTTTTGCCGACCTGCCCGAAGCGATCATCAACATCCAGGAAATTGTAGACAAGATAGAAATCTATAAGCTGGCCCGCGAGGTGCTTTTGCCTAAGTTCGACATCCCGGAAGAGTTTATGGTGGCCGAAGACGAGCAGGACGGAGGCAAGCGCGGCGAGAACAAATACCTGAGGTACCTGACTTACCGCGGGGCCGAACGTCGCTACGAAGAAATAACGGATTCGATCCGCGAACGCTTGGATTTTGAGCTGCAAACCATCGAAAAAACCGGTTATCCGGGTTATTTCCTCATTGTACAGGATTTTATTGCCGAAGCTCGAAACCGTGATGTATCGGTAGGGCCCGGCCGTGGTTCGGCTGCGGGTTCGGCGGTAGCCTATTGCTTGGGCATTACCAATATCGATCCCATCAAATACGACTTGCTTTTTGAGCGTTTCCTAAATCCTGACCGTGTTTCCATGCCCGATATTGACATCGATTTCGACGACGAGGGCCGTGGCCGTGTAATGGATTACGTCATCAACAAATACGGATCGAGTCAGGTAGCTCAAATCATTACCTATGGTACCATGGCGGCCAAATCATCAATCCGCGATACCGCTAGGGTACTCGATTTGCCGTTGTTTGAAGCCGACAAGATTGCCAAGCTCATTCCCAACATGAAGCTGGCCAAAATATTCAACCTCGAAGAAAAAGCCTTAAAATCGGCCCTTAGGCCCGACGAGTTCGAGAAGGTAAACGAACTGAAAACCATGGCTACGGCCAAAAATCTGAGCGCCGAAACCATCGAACAGGCTATCGTTTTAGAAGGCTCGCTACGTAACACGGGTATCCATGCTTGCGGGGTAATCATTACGCCCGACGATATTACCAATTTCGTTCCCGTAGCTACGGCCAAAGATTCAGACCTCTACGTTACGCAGTTCGACAACTCGGTGGTAGAGAGTGCCGGGTTGCTAAAAATGGACTTTTTGGGGTTGAAAACCTTAACTCTAATTAAAGATACCGTTAAACTGGTTAAGAAAAGACATGGCATTACCCTCGATCCGGATTCTTTCCCGATAGATGATGTAAAGACCTATGAGCTCTTCCAGCGTGGCGAAACGGTCGGCATTTTCCAGTACGAGAGTCCGGGTATGCAGAAGTACATGAAAGAGCTGAAACCAACCGTTTTTGGCGACTTGATTGCGATGAACGCCCTGTACCGTCCGGGTCCGATTGCCTACATTCCTAGTTTTGTACGCCGTAAAAATGGCGACGAGGAAATCAAATACGATTTAGAGGCCTGCGAAGACCTGCTGAAAGAAACCTACGGTATTACCGTTTACCAGGAGCAGGTAATGCTTTTGTCGCAGAAACTGGCCGATTTTACCAAAGGCGAGGCCGATGTACTGCGTAAGGCCATGGGTAAGAAACAGCGCGACGTTTTGGATAAGATGAAGCCCAAGTTTATCAGTCAGGCGGCCGCCAAAGGCCATGATGCCCAGGTTTTGGAAAAAATATGGAAAGACTGGGAGGCTTTTGCCGAGTACGCCTTCAATAAATCGCACTCTACCTGTTACGCCTGGATTGCCTATCAAACTGCTTATTTAAAGGCCAATTACCCAGCCGAATACATGGCAGCGGTACTTTCCAACAACATGAGCGATATTAAACAGGTGGCTTTCTTTATGGAAGAATGTAGGCAGATGGGCGTTACCGTTTTGGGCCCCGATGTCAACGAATCAGAGCTTAAGTTTTCGGTAAATGCCAAGGGCGAGATCCGTTTCGGAATGAACGCCGTAAAAGGAGTGGGCGAGAAGGCCGTAGAAAGCATCATTGAAGAAAGAGAAGCCAACGGCCCTTTCGTGAGCATTTACGATTTTGCCAAACGCTCCAACACGCGTATCGTTAATAAAAAAGCCTACGAGAGTTTTGCCTATAGTGGTGCCTTCGATGCTTTTGGCCATCACAGGGCCCAATACTTCTATGTGGGTGCCAACGATAAGCTGAACGGCATTGAGAAGCTGATTAAGTATGCCAACGATTTTCAGAATAACCAAAACTCCTCGCAATCGTCGTTGTTTGGTGGTTCAAAAGCCGATTTGATTCTCGAACCTACCTTTCCGGTTTCGCCAGAATGGGGACTGATCGATAGGCTCAAATATGAAAAAGATGCCATCGGCATTTTCCTGTCGGGACATCCTTTAGACGATTACCGCTTCGAGTTGAAAAACTTCTGCCAACATGCCGTGAAACACCTGAGTATAGTGAACAAAATACGTAGTGGCGACAGTAATGAGGAACTTTTGGCAGAGTTTGAAACCATTAAAAACCGAGATCTGGTGGTAGGAGGTTTGGTGGTGAGTGCCGCGCAACGGATTACCAAAACCGGAAAGCCTTTTGGAGTTTTCGTTTTTGAGGATTACGACGACAGTTGCGAGATTGCCTTGTTTGGCGACGATTTTATGAAGTTTAAGCAATACTTAACCGAAGGCTACTTCCTGCAGATCAGAGGACGGGTAGGCGAGCGATTCAAAAAAGAAGGCGATTGGGAATTTAAGGTAACTGCTATTGATTTATTGGCCGAATTGCGCGATAAACTGACCAAAAGCATCACCATCCAAGTGCCTATTGAAGAAATAAGCGAGGATTTTATGCAGAAGATCAATATGATTTTACAGGAAAACCAGGAGAATAGCGATCGTCATAACTGCAAGCTCAATTTCGAGGTTTATGACCGGGAGGAAAACCTCAAACTCGATTTGCCTTCCAAATCCTTGCGGATAAATCCCAATAATGTGTTTTTAGAACAATTAAATAGTTTAAATGTTGTAAATTACAGGCTCAATTAAGCGCCTGTCTCTTATACACATCTGGAAAAGAGGGGGGGGGGGGGGGGGGGGGGGGGGGGGGGGGGGGGGGGGGGGGGGGGGGGGGGGGGGGGGGGGGGGGGGGGGGGGGGGGGGGGGGGGGGGGGGGGGGGGGGGGGGGGGGGGGGGGGGG
>NZ_JAELUC010000279.1 GCF_016429155.1 Pedobacter sp. ASV12
CCTATTACGCTCGGAATAGCAGCATTCACGAAAATTTCAGAAGAAAAGCCATATATGAACTAATATTTCTCAGTAATGAATTCTACGAGGTCGATTACGAAAATCTTGGAAGAAGAGAGCGACCAGCAGGAAGCCTGGTAGGGTTGGAAAATGATATTCGATTTTATTTCGGGGACTTGTCTGCATTCGAAAGAAACGACGATCTAGAAAATGCGCGAATCATTATAGGTGTACTAGTAGGTGCAATTGGAAATAAACAATCTGATATCAGCCTTGATGAGATTAAAAGATGGTTCCTTGCTTTATTTAAGAAAATCAGCAAAAAGTTGCTTACTGCAACAGATAGCAACGAAAAGTGCAGTCTGCTGGAGCAGAAAGGCATGATGCTCATGGGAATAAATAGGATAAGGGATAGGAGCGCCATCGAATTTCTAGAATATTTTGACGAGATGCTGGCCCTGTCTCTTATACACATCTGACG
>NZ_JAELUC010000280.1 GCF_016429155.1 Pedobacter sp. ASV12
TGTTTCCCCCGTCAAAAACAACAACATATGGTCGGGAAAAATTTAATTTGGCTTGGATGCCTGAACTGCTCCCTAAAGATGCTATTAATAGAACAGGATTTGTTACAGTTCTAGAAAAACACATGGTAGTTGTGCCACCCGCTCCTTTTGACCAAGTTGTTTGTGGAACGGTTGCGTTAGGAATAGCTGTTGAATAACTATTGAATTTGCTATAGTTGTAAATTGTTGGGGTAGAGCTAAATGCAAAATTAGAAGTCATGGTTACATTGATGTCTTCGGTTCCGTTTTTGATTAGCCCTGTAGCACTATTGCCAGTAAAATTATTCCATGTAGCCCAGTTGATTATATTACAGTCAGCAATAGCCCTGTCTCTTATACACATCTGACGCTGCCGACGAACCACGACATGTGTAGATCTCGGTGGTCGACGGATCATTAAAAAAAGGGGTGGGGGGGGGGGGGGGGGGGGGGGGGGGGGG
>NZ_JAELUC010000281.1 GCF_016429155.1 Pedobacter sp. ASV12
GTATGATTTTAAGGTTTGTCAGGCTTGAATGTATAAAGCACCCTCAGCTTATCATCGTTGGGCTGTAAAATAGAGGAGTCAAAATTATACCACCCATCTTGCGGACCTCCCTGACCTTGGTTAAGGTGCACAATTAGTTTGTCATTTTTTATTCTGTACGCATCGATTACAACCGTATGTCCGAAGCCTTTAAGGTCTGAAAAATGAAGCATTAACGGCCTTTTAAGGTCTAGCTCATGGCTAATGACCTTTTTTAGCTTACCGAAACTATATGGGAATGTATGCTTCCACGAGATATATCTGGAAGTTTTCACCTTATAATGCTGTTCGAACAGAGAAGAGGGCGCAAGTTTATTCATGTACCTGTCTCTTATACACATCTGACGCTGCCGACGAACCACGACATGGGGGGGGGGAGGGGGGGGGCGGGGGGGGGATGGAGGGGGGGGGGGGGGGGGGGGGGGGGGGGGGGGGGGGG
>NZ_JAELUC010000282.1 GCF_016429155.1 Pedobacter sp. ASV12
CGGCAGCGTCAGATGTGTATAAGAGACAGCCTTTAATCAAAGAATTCAAAATGTCTGTTTTACAATCATTCCTATTCAAATAATCTTTACAAGCAATAAACATTGCTGTATTAACTTCTACATCTTCTAGTTTTCTTGATTTTAAGTTTGGGTTAGCCCCTAATTCCAGCAACCTACTTGTTGATTTTTCTAAATTATTTGTAACTGACAACATTAGCAATGAGTGTCCAAATCTTGGATCAAGATAATCTACTGGAAGCTTCTTCGATTTTATAAGAAAATCAATTTGTTTTAAGTTTTCACTTTTAACAGCATCAGCTAATTCACTTACTGGTGTTTTGTCAAATGATTCAAAATCGAAGCCTGGTAAATAATTTTTACAAGAACTTAAAACTAAAAAAAACAAGAAAACTGGATAATAACTTCTCTTCAACATAACTTATCGTTTAGGTTTTAAAGCTTCAATTACACTAAGAA
>NZ_JAELUC010000283.1 GCF_016429155.1 Pedobacter sp. ASV12
GTGCTACATCACACCAGTAATTGTACAAATTAAACGAATTAAATCAGCAATTATTTTCATCTTTGCGGCTTCATGATCTGATTATAAAACAATGAATAAACAACAGCTTTTTGAACAAATTCAACAAAAAAAATCTTTTTTGTGCATAGGCTTGGACCCGGTATTAGATAAATTACCTAAACACCTGTTGAAATACAATGATCCTATCCTGGAATTTAACAAACAGCTGATCGATGCTACACATGATCTCTGCGTGGCTTATAAACCTAATACTGCCTTTTACGAAAGTAGAGGAGTAAAAGGCTGGGATACCTTGGTCAAAACTTGGCAGCATTTTCCTAAAAGTGTATTTACCATTGCCGATGCCAAGCGTGGTGATATAGGAAATACGTCTGCCATGTATGCCGAAGCATTTTTCAATGAGGAAAGTTCGGCAATGAGCTTCGATTCCATTACCGTGGCACCCTATATG
>NZ_JAELUC010000284.1 GCF_016429155.1 Pedobacter sp. ASV12
CGGAGATGTGTATAAGAGACAGGGGTATTTTGGGCTTGATTACCCTGCCTGTATCCCAATATCCCGAAATTGCGCCGCCTACCGTTCAGGTTTCGGCTTCGTACCAAGGTGTTTTCTTAACCTTTTGATGGTCGGTATGGATTTGTGAGTTTAGTTCCGGATTTATCAGAATCTTCCTTAAGGTAAGGGTGCGTTCCCAGCATGCCGTAGCAATAGAACCACCACTTTCTATATGACCATTATCAATTAGTTCACGCAATGTATGCAATAATTCTACAAGTGAACTTAAATAAATCCCACACGTCCCCAGTATTTTCTTTCTATCTTCTGTAAGATTAGCTACGTCCGTAAATCTTAATGCGTCAACAAATTGATCAAGAATTATGTCATACATCGAGGAGTAAACAGTCTTGTTCTGTTCGTTTGCTAAGCGCTCCAAGTCCTTAATTGTTAAATTCATTTTGTAAAATA
>NZ_JAELUC010000285.1 GCF_016429155.1 Pedobacter sp. ASV12
GCATACATCCCATCAACATCGATGAAACGAACAGGTTATTGAGCATATAATTGTAGAGTCTAAGCCTTCTGCTCATTTCGGAAAGCGGTTCAATGATGTTGAAACGCCCAATCACCTCTTAACTATTTCAAGCTAAAGTAGGGAAAAACACAATGATAAACCAATGGCTGGTTAAAGATGTAAGTTATCAAAGCGTATTTTCGAAACTATTAAGAATTGCACTAGTCTGTGTGCACAGATCATGGAATCAGATTGGAGATGTTGCCGTTATAATGTATTTCCACTGACCAGCCTATATTTCTACAATTACTCCATAATCTCTACTTTTTTCAAGAATATGTTGGATTTTTGCAATCTCTACTTCTATTTCTACTAGTTCGTTATTAACAATTTTATCTTTGATTTCCTTAGCCTTTGCCAAAGGAATATCTGCATCATTATAGAGTAAATGAATAAATTTAATCTTATTC
>NZ_JAELUC010000286.1 GCF_016429155.1 Pedobacter sp. ASV12
CCCCCCCCCCCCCCCCCCCCCCCCCCCCCCCCCCCCCTCTCCCCCCCCCCCCCCCCACCCCCCTCAACCCATGTCGTGGTTCGTCGGCAGCGTCAGATGTGTATAAGAGACAGATACAGATAGAGAAATCGAACAAATGATTGGCTATAGTCCGGATCAAATGTAAAATAATCCTCATTTAAGTTTCCGCCCCAAAGCCCTCATATCTTTCCCAACTTTAGCATCCAATACCTTGGCATAATGTTGTGTGGTTTTAAGGTCTTTATGTCCAAGCATTTTTGACACAGTCTCTATCGGTACGTTGTTGCTCAAAGTTACCGTTGTGGCAAATGTATGTCTGGCAATATGGAAGGTCAGCGTTTTATTTATGCCACATTGGTCGGCTATTTCCTTGAGGTAACTATTCATTTTCTGGTTGCTCAGTAAAGGCAATGCCATTCCCTTTAACTTGCAATCGGAATGTTCTTGGT